>JBFHIN010000124.1:0-6226 GCA_041596415.1 Crocinitomicaceae bacterium
CTTGGTTCATTATCTAGTGCCATGCTGATAGTGCCTCCGGCAAACTCAAACTGCTTTTTGGTCTCACGCGAACAAGATACAACTAGGGCTGACAGAAAAAGTAGAATCAATAGTTTTTTCATATAGAATAGCAATACTCTGATTACAAGAATACTAAAAATTCCTAAGATAGTATCAGGATAAATCAATGTTATCAATAAATTCTTCAACTATTAATTCCATTAGAACGAAAAACATCGTTAAACCCCTCATTTTTTTGAGATTATAGATTGAAAAAACAAGTTTTTTACTTGGATTATAAAAAAAATGCAATTAATATTGCGTAGTTAAATTAGAAAATACCACTGTTTATACTGCAGTTTCATATGAGATTAATACTAAGTTTATGGATGTTGGCAGCTATGAGTCTCTCATCAGTTGCTGCTACACTATCCATTGAAGGTTCCTATCAAGGGAAGAATTTGTATGTTCAAAATCCGATGGATGACGATGGTTTTGGTTACTGTGCAACGAAAGTTACCGTAAATGGTGACATCATGCCAGGAGGAACAAGTATGGGAGCATTTGAAATAGATTTTGCTAACTTCAATATAGCGATTGGCGAACCTGTTTTTATCGTTATTGAACATCACGATGGATGTAAGCCGAAAATTTTGAATCCGGAAGTTTTGTTACCAAGAAGTACGTTCGTCGTAACAGCAATAAATGTGACAACTGAAGGTAAATTGACATGGCAAACAACAGGAGAACAAGGAAAATTACCTTACGTTATCGAACAGTACCGATGGAATAAATGGGTAACAGTTGGTGAGGTACAAGGAAAAGGGACTCCGGGAACAAACTCCTACGAATTTAAAGTTTCACCACACTCAGGTGAAAATACTGTACGTGTGGTACAAGTCGACCATTCAGGTCAGAAAAGAACTTCAAAAGACGTCAAATTCCAATCTAGCGTACCGGTTGTGGTAAAAAGTCCAGCAAAAGTTAAAGACGTGATCAACTTTACAGCGAATGGTCAGCCGGTAGAAACGCGCTACGAGATCTACGATGCTTATGGAAATATTGTTAAAAAAGGTGTTGGTTCATCAGTGAACTGTTTAAACCTTTTAAGTGGAGCTTATTACATTAATTTTGACAATGTAAACGAGAAGTTTATTAAAAATTAGGTGATTAGTTATTGATTCCAAACCTGAAGTACTGCTTCAGGTTTTTTTTTTGCATGCTAAAAAAGATTGAACATTTAGGAATAGCCGTCAAGAGTATTGACGAGTCAATACGTACATTCGAAACATTGCTCGGAACGGATTGCTATAAGGTTGAAGAAGTGGAGTCTGAAGGCGTTAAAACTGCCTTTCTGATGATTGGTGAATCTAAGATCGAATTATTGGAAGCTACTATTCCTGATTCAGCCATTGCTAAGTACTTGGATAAAAGAGGACAGGGTATTCATCACATTGCATTTGAAGTAGAAGATATTGATCAAGAATTAAAAAGATTAAGCAACGAAGGATTTGTCTTGATTCATCAATCACCTAAGGATGGTGCAGATAATAAAAGAATTGCCTTTTTACATCCAAAATCTACCGAAGGAATTCTGGTTGAACTCTGTCAAGAAAAAAGTTGATCCAAATCCTTTATTGAAGTTAGATGGTAGGCTTTTAGTCCTGCTTTTTCAGCACCTTTAATGTGTTGGATGGAATCATCAATAAATAAAGTCTTTTCAGGATCTAATTGCTGATCCTCGATCACAAATTGAAAGATGTTCTTATATGGTTTACGCATGCCAATTTCGTGCGAAAGGTATATCTTATCGAAGTAATGCTCAATGGGTAGATCACTGACCTCCTTCCAGCGCCTCCTTACAACGGGAAAATGGATGGCGTTTGTGTTGCTAAGCATAAATAGTTTATGGTCTTTCTTCAAGCGCTCAAGAATCTCAATACTTTTTGGAGGAACGTTTAAAATCAAGGCGTTCCAAGCATGGACCACCTGATTGGGAGTTGTATTTTCGGGAAGAATCGGAAGCAGTTTATTGATAAAAAGTTGCTCAGAAATTTTACCTGTTTCAAAATCTGAAAAAAGATCTGTTTGTGCGGCTTGACTGAAGAGTTCATCAAAATTCTCTATACCTAAACTTTTAAAAGCATCGATAGTAAGGTTATAATCTATATCGATCAAAACTCCACCCAGATCAAAGATAATTGCCTCGTATTTCATATAACAAATAAATAAAAAAGGATGAGAATAACCTCATCCTTTCGTAATTCTATGTGGAATCTTCTATTTTTTATTCAACTTAAGATTCATTTCGAAATCTACTGTTGGCAAAACATGCTCATCCTTGCCTGGCTTTGGCTGTGTACCTGGCATTTCTAATGCTGAAAAATCAACGCTGAACTTTCCATTGAAGCTAATTGAATTTTCGTCTTTTGTCATTGTTACAGGAATATCTTGTTTGATCTCCTTACCTCTAACACTTATTGTAGTGGCTAACTTACCGTTTTCGTAAGAGGAAACTTTCACGTCTACTTTAGGAAAATCAGCTACGAAAAAGAAAGATGTGTCTTTCAAATGAGCAGCTAAGTATTCCTTTTTTTCAGCCGGCAATGTTGCGTCTTCCGCTACGATCGTATTTAGATCAATAGTGAAATTTCCACTCACCAATTGATCACCTTCCATTTCTATGGTTCCTTCAGTGATTTTAACAGAACCTGTATGGAAGTATTCCGGATTCTCACTCCCTTTCCATTTCAATTGAGAAGCTTCTTGGTCAAGTGTATAAGTAACTTTCTCTGCGGCCATTTCTTCAGACCCACCTCCACATGACGCAATAGTCAATGCTAATGAGGCAAATAAAAACATTTTTGTTCTTTTCATATTTTCAATTTTAAACAAATATAAAATAATATACCATGGTAATTAAAAATTGATTAAACTTTCTTGAAAAAAAGTGTATCAACTTTTTAACTTAGAAGAAAAAAGATGAAACTGTATCTGTCTGAGAAAGAATATATCGATACCAACGAAGTTTTTGACCTGTCACTTCCAATTCAGGCGGGTGAACATAATTTAAGGGCTTGGTACGTGGATCCACCTCGCATGGAGCCGGTTCGCGCACATGGTTTTATTGGCTCTGTGAAAGAGGGTGGAGCTGTTAATTTTAGGAATGTCTTTTTTAATCCGCACGGGCACGGAACACACACAGAATGCCTTGGGCATATTACGGAAGAAGTGTATTCTGTAAACGAATGTATTCATGATTATTTTTTTCTGGCAGAATTGGTGAGTGTTACACCTCAAAGAATTTGGAACGAAGAAATGAGCGAGGAAGATGATGTAATTTCTGCCGAGCAACTGAGATCTAAAATTCGTTCGATGAAAGTAGATGCGTTGATTATCAGAACTCTCCCGAATTCAGCTAACAAAAAAGTAAAAAATTATTCAGCATCGAATCCGCCCTATTTATCTATCGATTGCCTAGCTATAATGAATGAACTTGAGGTCAAGCATTTGTTGATCGATCTTCCTTCAGTCGATCGTGAATCGGATAACGGTGAATTAGCTTTTCACCACGGATTTTGGGAAGTTCCCCAACTGAATCGTAAAGATAGGACGATCACAGAATTAATATATGTGGCAGATGTTGTAGAGGATGGAATTTATCTAATGAACTTACAGGTCGCGCCATTCGTAAATGATGCAGCACCTTCTCGTCCGGTATTGTATAGGATAAATAAATAGCATAAAAAAAAGGTTGATCCCCATCAACCTTTTAATTTGTTAGTAGTAAGTTATTTTCACCAGTAGTTAAAACAAACCCCAAGTAGTAAGAAGTAAATTATTTTCAAAAACAGGTTACTTCTTAAGTGGCCAAAGCCTATGAAATAATGATTGAACTTAAGAACTGTTATACTCTTTAATCAAACTAGAAAATGAAAACCGCCTCTCCAAGCAGTGTGTCAATCTATTATTTCAATCCTAAGAAGATAACCTGGTTTTTTCTCCTTATTTCTTGAATTAAATTTACGATCTTATCTCGAATGAGTTGGGCAAAATGAATATTTGCAACTTTTAAGCTAACAAATTAAAGTTTTCAATTATCGAGACCTACAAATTCTCGATAATTTTGAAGAATATTTCTCTTTTAGCAGGAGAAAGAGGAACTTCCGAACCGTCTTTCATTACAACAGATCCACCATTACCTTTATCGTAACGATCAACGTAATCCAAATTGATCAAATGAGATTGTTGTACTCTAAGGAAATTATGAGGAGAAAGAAGGGTTTCGTATTCTTTCAGCGTTTTTGAAACTAAAATCTTTTTACCATTCGCAAGAAAGAAGGAAGTGTAGTTTCTGTCGGCTTCACATCGTATGATTTCGTCTAGTTCAACCACAAATACACTTTCTTGTGTCTTTAACACCAACCTGCGTTTCTGATTAGACTGAATGTTATATTGTAATGCATCAAATTGACCTTCTTCTTTTTCTTTATGTCTGTTTTCAGAAGCTTCCAGAGCCTTTTGAACTGCGGCTTTTAATTCGGTTGGATCAATTGGTTTTAACAGATAATCGAGTGCGCTGAATTTTATAGCTTTTATGGCATATTCTTCGTGAGCCGTTACGAAGATTACTTCGAAATCTTTATTCTTCACAGACTTTAAAACGTCAAATCCGGTTCCGTCTGGCATCTGAATATCCAAAAAAACAATATCAGGCTTCATTTCTTCAATGGCTTTGATTCCTGATTGCACATTTTCACCGGCTGGAATAGCCTCGATGTCGAACCCAAAAGAATTTACCATTTTGGCAATCAACTCTCTCGTCCTATTCTCATCATCTATGATTATTGCTTTTTTCATGTTAGTGGTAATTTAGGTTCTCTTCTTTGAATGGTAACGAAATTAATACTTTTGTTCCGGTTTTCAATACTTTATCGTAATCTTCTATCGCCAAAGTTCCTTCCGTTTTATACTTTTTATTTAAATTATTGATCCTTTCTCGCGTGATATTCATGGCCATACTTTTATGGGCCTTGCTCTTTTTGTTCATTTCAGAGCTTTTTCTGCCTATACCATTATCTATTATACTGATTTCCAAAAGATCACCATTTTTTTCGAATGTAACTTGTATGAAGCCATTTTGAGTAGTATGTAGTTGACCGTGTTCAATGGCGTTTTCAATAAATGGTTGGGTGATCATTGGGGGTATCATAACGGTCTCAATGCTGAGTTCGGGCGAAATGTCAATATTGAAATTAAAACGGTCTTCGAAACGCAATTTTTGCGTTTCCAGGTATTTGTTCAAAATTTCTATTTCTGTTTCCAAAGGAATATATTCCTTAGAGGAGTTTTCAAGGATCAAGCGCATGAGACGTGAAAAGTTGACCAGAAATTTAGATGAATTCTCGGTGTCATTATCATAAATGTAGCTCTGGATCACCGACATGGCATTGAAAACGAAATGAGGATTCATTTGGGTTCTTAAAAGTGTTTGGGACATTTCGGCTTCTTTCTGCTGTTGTTTGATCTTTGTTTGGTTCCATCGATAAAAACCAATAATTCCGGCAAGTACGATAATGATCAAAAATGCGAGAATGATGTAGGTTTGAAAGTTGTTTCTCAATTGACTGTTTTCCAACTTCGTAGCTGTAAGCGCCCTCTCTTGACGCTGACGTTCAATCGAATCTGCTTGAGAAGAAATAAGTTGCTCGCGTTGTTCAGATCGATACGATTCGTTTAGTTCTGCAATTTTGGTGGCCGCTTGTAGGGTAGTATTGCTATCGAGATAATCTACATAGATCTCAAGATATTGGAGTGAAAGATCATTTTTCCCCAAGTCACGGTATACATCAGAAATAACACGATAGGTATTATAGATCTGACTCTTTGAACCGTATTGCTTGCGTATTTCGATCGACCTGTTGAGATAATTCAACGCATTCTTGTATTTTTTCTGTTTTTGGAAAACGGTCCCCACGTTGTGGTAGACACCGGCAATCTTTTCCTTATTACCACTTGATTCGTATAATACGAGTGCTCTGTTGAAATAACTGGCAGCCAGATCATACATTTTTTGTTCACGATAGATTTCACCCAAATTGTTGTTAGCTTCACCAAGTCCATTATTGTCATTTTGTTCGGTCAATAATACGATCGCACGCTGCGTAGTACTAATTGCCCTAGTGTAGTCCTTTTTATCGTAATATATGGTTCCCAAATTGGACAA
>JBFHIN010000125.1:0-6196 GCA_041596415.1 Crocinitomicaceae bacterium
CACAAACGGAATGGGATGAAATTGTTGAGAATGGGAACGCTTTGTTGGCGGATGCTTCCAAAGAAAGAATATTGGACTGTTTTGAACAGCTATTCCATAAAACTGCATTTACATTTCCTAATTTTTACGGAGATGGTAAGGCTGCAGAATTTATATGTGAAAAATTAGTAGAGGACCTTTAACATGCTGCTGATCTTTGTAGAAGAAATATCGGAAAGGTTATGTTTTACGCTCGACTTCGTCTTTAAGAATCGAGGCCTGGAATATCAATTGACCAATGATCCGGTGACTTTTACGAATCATACCTTACCCAAATTAAATTATTCCGAACGTTATTTCGACGATGTGCTCCAACTCAAGCCGGCCACCGTGTTGTTTGATGAGGAAGTGATGATCTACAGCATCCATGCGCGTCAGTTCAACCATGTCGACTGTCTTTCCTTCAATTATGTTACTGATCCACTGGCGAGTATTTTTTATGTGCTTTCCAGAATGGAAGAATATACCTCCACCTTGGAAGATGAACATGGACGATACTTAGCTAAGTACAGTGTTTTACATCGTTTTAATTGGTTAGAGCAGTGCATTTGTGATCGCTGGGCCGAAAGTTTTTTGAAGTATTTGAAAAATCATGCGTTGATCAAATTCGCCAAAGAAAAATACGAAGTTCAAATCGTCCCTACATTCGATATCGATAATGCTTATGCCTATAAACTAAAAGGAGGAGCGCGAAAAGTGTTTTCCATGGCTAAGGACTTGTTGCGCGGTGACAGACGCAGGTTGATTGAGCGGCAGCAAGTGTTGTTGGGCACATCAGCAGATCCTTACGATACGTATGATTACATCGTTTCCATTGCTGATCGCGGTTTTCAAGTGAATATGTTTTGGTTGTTGGGTGATTACGCCAAATTTGACAAGAATATTTCCTTCAAGGACGCAAGACATCAGCGATTGATCCGTAAAATGGACCTTAAAACGACTGTTGGTATTCATCCCAGCTATAAATCCAACAGCTACGAATATTACCTGTTGAACGAAAAGGAAAGACTTGAAGAGATCGTTGGTCACCCGATCGAACACTCAAGACAACATTTTTTAAAATTCAAATTGCCTTCCACGTATTACAACTTGATGACTTTGGGTATCAATCATGAGTACTCAATGGGCTACGCTGAACGTGTTGGTTTCAGGGCAGGAACCGCACGACCATTTTATTGGTTCGATTTGGAACATAACACACAGACAAAAATGTTGTTGCACCCCTTTGTGTACATGGATGGAACGCTCAATGAGTACTTGAAATTAAGTCCTGAACAATCCATGGATAAAATAAAGGCCCTTTATCAGGAGATCAAGAAATATGGAGGCGATTTTGTCTGTATTTGGCACAATGAAACGATTGGTAATTATGGCAAATGGAAAGGGTGGAACGAAGTGCTTGAATATACACTTGAACTAAATAACAAAGACGATGAACAGAACGATCATTCTTAGTGGCATATTGCTAATTGTTATAGCGATTATTTTCGGTGCCTTTGGCGCACACTTGTTAAAGGAACTGATTACTGCCGAAAAGTTACTTTCATTTGAAGTGGGTGTCCGCTATCAAATGTATCACGGTCTCGCATTGTTGATAATTGGAATGAACGCCGATAAATTTACGTTTTCTTTACAGCCCGTTATACAGTTGATCTGGTACGGAGTAATTTTATTTTGCGGTTCGATCTACTTGCTAGCATTACAAGATGTTTTTAAAGTTTCGCTCAGTTATTTAGGACCCATCACGCCTGTAGGTGGTACTTTACTGATCGTAGCATGGGTAATTTTATTTATCAAGTTTATACGCTCCAAGGCTTAATTTTTTAATTTTAAAAACAAAAAACAATGCGCATAACAGTACTTGGTTCCGGAACTTCTCAAGGTGTACCTGTTATTGCGTGTGACTGCCACGTTTGTCACTCCAAGAATATTCATGATAAAAGACTCAGAAGTTCAATTCTGATTGAATATAAGGGGCGTAATGTTGTTATCGACTCCGGACCCGATTTTCGTCAGCAAATGTTGCGGGCAAATGTCCAATCCTTGGATGCCATTGTCTTTACGCATGAACACAAAGACCACCTTGCCGGTTTAGATGACGTTCGCGCTTTCAATTACAAGGAGCAAAGAGACATGCAGGTGTATTGCACGTATCGTGTAAGTGAGGCACTAAAAAGAGAGTTTCACTATGTTTTTTCTGGTGAGCGTTACCCGGGAGTTCCAAGTATTAATATCAATTTGATCGAAAACACTCCGTTCAAACTACCCAACGGACTTGAACTACTGCCCATTGAAGTAATGCATTATCATCTTCCGGTATTTGGATACAGGATCAACGATTTCACGTATATCACCGATGCAAAAACAATAACAGAAAAGGAAATCGAAAAAGTAAAGGGTACAAAAGTGTTGATCGTTAATGCGCTACATCGTTCTGAGCATATATCGCATTTTAATCTGAAGGAAGCCTTGGAATTTATTGACAGAATTCAACCTGAACAAGCGTATTTGACGCACATCTCCCATATGTTTGGTACGCACAAGGAGATCGAGGAAATGTTACCGCCGAATGTCTATCCTGCCTACGACGGGATGATGCTTAATCTTTAATGTTTTTTTGTCGAATACCGATCACATTGGGTAAATCCCAGAAATGGTCGTTATCATCTTTTGCATAGGTTTGAGATACGTATGAGCCCGTTTTTTGGATGCAATGTCCGTTAATATCGATGTGCAAGCTTGTCTCAGGACCTCCTTCAATATAAATCGCATTGGTCAACTTAAAAGGAAATCCTTTCATGAACGAGATCATTTCGTTGTGCGTATAGGGTGAACGTGCGAAAATGTAATAAATATTTCCTTCCGGATCCAAAGCTGCGACGAGCATACTGCACGATTGTTTTCTTTTGTTCCATCCTAATGCTTCGCCGTCACAATCGATCATGCGCATACCCTGAGCATAACAATGGTAATCTTTTTTCACATTTTCCCACGGATGACATTTCAGATCCAGGATCGTCATAGCAGCGCGCGAAGAGTCTACCGGATTCAAGGCAATCATAGAATTATATGCCGGATTAACCTGTTGGTTGTTGTAATGGCCGTAGTTTTTCATGTACCCACGATTGATCAGGCCATTAGCCAAATCGTACATCCCGGCATTGACAACCATATTGAACCCAAAGGTGTCAGCCCAAATATCCGCAGGTCTTGACTTTTTCTTGTGCTCGGTAGCCGTCACTAAGAAGAAATCAAAGTAATTCGGATTGATCTTAACGATGGTGATCTTAGAATCATTAATAGGAGAAACGATGGGCGCGTCTGTTTCGCAGTAATCCATTCCTTTGGCCAATTCAATCCATTCAAATTTCTGTTTGGGAGAACTTTCCTCTACTCGTACCTGAGTATCTTGAGAACAAGCATTCAGTGCGATAAGACTAAAGATTAGGTATATGCTGAGGTTAATGAATTTCATTCCAGTCAAATTTTTTCGTTTTAAATGGAAACATATCAAATAACTCGCCTGAATAATAGAATTGGTAAGCGATGGCCCCAAATGAATACGCTTTATTGTCCACTTTTATAGTAGATCCACCAACTTTTGGATTTGCTTTAGGAACCGACTGCGGATAACCGACATTAAATAAAGTCGCTAAGATCTCCGGGCGATGATCGATCGGATAACCGGCTTTTTCCCACTGAACTTTCATCTGTTTCAAGAAAAGTGCCGCATACATGTATGAATAGTAGTGATTTCTGAAAGATGTCAATCGATCCATGCGCTCTTGGGCAGTATCTGCCGTTCTGAAGTCGAGCAAGTGTTCGTATTTCTTTCCAAGATAAAAAACCGACGTACTGTCCTTAATGAAACGCTCTATTTTTTGAGCGGTATGTTCTTTAATTCCTGTTACGCCAAAAGAAAATTGTGATTCAACGGATAAAACCTTGAGTGGACCTATCCATTTTTTATAGGCTTCTCGGTCAGAATTGAAAAGACGTATTTGTTCCCCAACCAAACAGGAAACGATCAATCGTGCTTCAACGCCTGTCTGATTTGCTACAGAATCGATGAGTTTTTTATCCTTGGCAACGGCTTCCTTGAAAGTTCTCCATTCTTCGATATTCATCCACTCAAAAGCACTTTCGTGTCTGTAAGATGGTTTTTGATGCTTGCGCTCGAAGTTATATTTTTTAACTTCTTTCATGTATGCCTTGTTCGATTGTAGCATCAGATCCACGGCATCCAGCATTCTGGCCACTTCAACCTCATTGTGCGTTTTATTATAAGCGTGAAGAATGTGTTGTGCGTTCTTAGGATAATGCTTGTTCAGGATTAAAATGCGATGCAACACATCATAATGCAAGTAGTCTACCTTGCTCGTATTCTTTTTATAGGATTGATTGTACTTATCCTTCATCCCATTAAAATAACGGTTATTGGTGTCTACGATGCCTGTGTCATTGGTCCATTTAAACTTAATGGCCACATAGGAAGCTGTTAAGAAAAAACCGATCAATGCAAAGCCAACCAACAAGGTGTAAAAGGGTATTTTAAACCATCTGCTTCTTACTACTTTCTTCACATTCAAATTCTTGAGCCGCAAAGTTATGAAAAGGGAAATGATTCGACAATTAAAGTGAACTATTCGACAGCAAAATTTTCGATTACTACCTTGAACTAAAAAAAAGTGGGTGAATTTTCAAATTAAACTTTCTAGGTTATCTTTGTCCCAAATAAGAAAACATGGCAAATAATCTATTAAAAGGAAAAAGAGGGATAATCTTTGGTGCATTGAATGATCAATCAATTGCCTGGAAAGTAGCTGAGCGTGCGCATGAAGAAGGTGCAACGTTTGTTTTGACAAATGCGCCAATTGCAATGCGTATGGGTGAAATAAATAACCTGGCAGAAAAAACAGGAAGTCAGATCATTCCGGCAGACGCTACTAATGTTGAAGATCTTGAAACACTTGTTACGCAATCTATGGAGATCCTTGGAGGGAAGATCGATTTTGTTCTTCATTCCATTGGAATGTCACCTAATGTTCGTAAAGGAAAACACTATACTGAGGCTGATTACAAGTTCTATCAACAAACAATGGACGTTTCGGCTATTTCATTACATAAGACTTTAGCGACGTTATATAAGCATGATGCCTTGAACGAATGGGGATCAGTTGTGGCCTTGACATACATTGCTGCACAGCGTATTTTCCCTGATTACAACGATATGGCGGATGCCAAATCATTATTGGAATCTATTACACGTTCTTTCGGATATCATTACGGTATTAAGAATAAAGTGCGCGTGAACACGATTTCTCAATCACCTACAGTTACAACTGCGGGGCAGGGGATCAAAGGATTTACAGAATTCATCAATTTCTCAGAACAGATGTCACCACTAGGAAATGCGCCTGCAGTGGCTTGTGCAGATTACTGTATCACCATGTTCTCAGATTTGACTAAGTATGTTACCATGCAGAATTTATTCCACGACGGTGGGTTCTCCAACACAGGAGTTACTCAGCAAGTGATCGAAAAATTTGGAGAATAATGACAAGAAAAAGATGTAAGTTGCTTACATCTTTTTTTTTCGTTTTATAATTTATTAAAAAAAGATCCGTTGCTAAGAAATAAAATCAACGCTATGAAACTGCTGCTGCCCATTTTACTTTTTGGTTCATTCACCACTTTCGCTCAACCCTTGACGTTGAAAAATAATCAGGGTGGAATTATTAGTCTTGGTGTGCGTACGACCATCTCGGCTTTCAACGGCCATCATGGGAGTACGGGAACGGGACTCGGAGGGCAGTTTCGCATTCAATTCGCCGATAAGGTAAATTCAGATTGGTTTTTCGATTATTTGAACAGTGATGTTGGCGATTTCGCAAAAAGAACCGATTACCATATAGGTTGGAGTGTGTTGTTTTACCCGATGCAAGATTTGGATCCACAATTCAGACCATTTATATTAGCTGGTCACTGCTTTGACTACACGTTGTTAGTAGATAATTCTAACCGATCAAACAATATTGAACGATGGAGTTCGGCTGTTCAGGGAGGTTTGGGAACACATTGTCGTTTAACGCAACGTCTGGACCTAACGCTTAAAGGGCAATATATGATCCATTTGGGAACACACATTGATGCAGAA
>JBFHIN010000126.1:0-6178 GCA_041596415.1 Crocinitomicaceae bacterium
AACAATGAAGTGAAGATTGAAGAAGTGTTTTCTGATGCGAAAACCGGAAATTACGGACAGTACATTTTTTACATCGACAATGGAAAGCGCTTTGCCACCAAAGCAATTTATTACGATAATCAATTGGAGAAACCTTCTTTTATTGAACGAGTGTCGTATTACGATAAAAATGGAAAAGTAAAGTTCACCAAAGAACGTTTAGCAGAATACGAAGAGGATCTTCCAGACGCAGCATTTTCGGTTGTAAAACCCAAAGATTTACCTATTGACCGTACCATGCGCATTCTGAATCAGGAAGGGGAGTTCGTAACTACTTTCCAGGGTTTCGCCGAAGGCAATAACATGAAGTATCTTTTGGTAGGTGAAAACAAACCTGACGGATACGCATCTTCGCTTGCCGTTCAATATGAAGAAGGGGATATCCGCAAGTTGATGAAGAACGAACGTGCCATGATCGGAAAACCTTTAGAAGTAACCCACAATATGATGATGGATGAAAGGGGTCTGAAATTTCAGATCTTAATGACAGTTAAGATTCTTTAATCAGATCGACCTCTTTTTCCATCCCTTGGTGAAAAGATACGGCCGTTGAACACTTATCGTGTCTTCGTGTCTACAATCTTGCTATTTTTGCAGCGAGCAAACTAGTAAAGATGAAAATTCGGTATTCAATCCTGTTTTTGTTGTTTTTGTTCTTGTCAATGAGCAAGGGCCATGCACAAACGATGAAAATTACAGGAAACGTTTATGATACAACGGGCACCAGACCTCTGCCACACGCCATGGTCATGGCAGTTCGTGTGCGAGACTCCCTTCTCTTGGGTTTTACAAGAACAGATTTTAAAGGATCCTTTACCTTGACTAATTTCAAGGCTGATACCTTCGCTTTGGTAATTGCTCACCCCAATTTTGACGATAAAACGTATTACATTTTTGGGCACAAGGACAATTATGAGATCTCTATACCAACAATTCAAATGCCTGGTAAATCTCAGGACCTGGAGGAAGTGATCATTTATGCAAATCGAAATCCGATTTATTACAACGGGGATACCTTGGTTTATGTGGCCGATTCATTTAAAGTAGGTGAAAACGCGGTAGTAGAGGATCTGTTAAAGAAATTACCAGGATTGAAAGTGGATGAAAATGGAAAGATCAGCTCTCAAGGTAAGGATATTGCTCAGGTACTGGTAGATGGTGACGAATTTTTTGGGTCAGACCCAACCATTGCCACTAAGAATTTGGGTGCCAAGGGTGTAGAATCTGTTCAGATCTACGAAAAAAAGAATGAGAACGCCAAAGAAGGTGACGATCCTACCATTCAGGTACTCGATCTGCGGCTAAAAGAAAATGCTAAAAAAGGATATTTTGGGAAAGTATCCGGTGCAAGTGATTTTGGCCTCTTCGAGGATAAACCCTTCTACGAGGGCGAGTTTCTTTTGAATAAATTCAATAAAAAACAAAAGATCTCGGTTTTTGGGTTAGGAGCAAACACACCTAGATCGAATTTCGGTTTTGGCGACATGGCTAAGTTTGGACTCGATAACGAGCGAAACAATAGTGGTATGTCGATGTGGGATCAAAGTGGAATGAATAACACAAGTGGTATCCCGCAAACAGTGAAAGCCGGAGTATACTATTCGGATAAGATCGGAAAAACAGGAAAAATCGGATTTAACTATTCGTATTACGACAATCGCATTAGAACATACGCCAGTAAATTGTCACAGTACTTTTTGACCGATAGTAGTTATTTTACAAGAGATTCCGCTAATCATTATTCTAGTAGTCAGTCGCACCGCTTTAATTTTAACTACTCGGTAAAATTGGATTCTTTAACTGAGTTTAAGTTTAAGCCAAGTTTGAATTACGATCTTGGTTTGACCGACAATGTTGATATGAGTAGTTTCTTGAGTGAAAGCAACATAGAAACTTTGAAAACGGTTGTGGGTAATAATTCGGATTCTAAAGGTATAAGCACAGATTCTAAGATGCAATTGGAGCGAAAGTTTAAAAAGCCAAACCGGAAGTTAGATCTCGAATATAATCTAGAGACCACAAATAACAAAACTGACGGGTTTTTAACTACGATATCAACCTTCACTAATCCGGCGCTTAATGATACGATCGATCAGAAAAAGATCAATAACAACAGTTCAACCGTGCATAACGGTATAGTTACGTATACAGAGCCATTAAGTAAGAAATACAAACTTCAATTCGATTATGACTATGAATACGGATTGACGAATCAAAATAAGGAGACTTTCAATAAATCGAACGATGCTTATTCGGATAGAGATGATCTTCTTTCTAATATTTTTAAAAGTACGCGTCAGCAGCATAAAGGATCTATTGAAGGAATTTATGAGTCGCGCAAGCACACAGCTAAAATAGGTCTGGGGCTTAGAAATATCACGATTGATAACCTCAATCAGATCACCGACTCGTTGATTAATCAAAATATCAGCAACTTCTTACCACGTGCTTCTTATTCCTTCAAGCCAAGTATGAGTATGCGTTTTAACATTAACTACAATACGAGCTCTCAGCAGCCATCAATCAATGACTTACAACCGGTGCCGGACAACACGAATCCAAATAGAATTCAAGAAGGAAATCCGGACTTGAAGCCAAATTACGTGCATACATTCCGAATCAATTTCAACACATGGAAGGCTTTAACGGGTCAATACATTTGGAGTGGTGGAGTAGCGAGTATTACGGATAATGCTTTTGCAAATTCAACGGTTTACGATATTTATGGAAGAACCATAGCTAAAACAGTAAATGTGGATGGCAACACTTTCGCAACAGTATTCGCGGGGGCAGGATTCCCATTCTTTAGCCGTAAATTGGAATTGGTGCCGAACGTGAACGCTACGTATAACAAGTACACCAATTACATTAATGACCAAGAAAACGTTACCCAGAACACATCGTTCAATGGTGGCCTTACGGTGAAAATCACCTTCGATTCTTTGGAGTTTTCTTTAGGAAACAATTATTCGTACACCAATCCGGTGAGTTCTTTGAATTCAGTTTCCAACACACCTTTCTCAACACAAAATTATACGGGTAACCTCACTTGGAAATTACCTATGCACTTTAAGATCAAAACGGAAGCGACTTACACCATCAATTCGAATCGAGCATCAGGGTATAACCTGAATTTGTTGGTGTGGAATGCTGAATTGAGTAAGGCTTTCATGTCAACTGAAAATTTGATTGTATCACTACACGGTAACGACATTTTGAATCAAAACAAAAACATTCAACGTCAGGTTAACGGAAACGTGATCACCGATAATTTTACCAAGATCATTTCGCGTTATTTCTTGTTAAGAGTGACGTACAAATTCAATAATAACAAAACTAAAGAAGAAGATTTCAGTGGCTGGCATTAGAATACTTTTGGCGTTCCTTTTCCTGGTAGGATTAGGAAATGCTACGATGGCTCAGATTACTTCGGGTAAGATCGTATTTGAACGTAAGACAAATTTGGTGAAGCGTTTCGATGATCCTCGTATGAAGCGATTCATTAATGAGAACAATAAGATCAAAGTGGACGTGTTTACCTTGTATTTTAACGATACCTGCTCGGTTTTCAAACCGGTGGTGACGGATGAAAAAGATGAGACGAGCTGGATGACAACGAAAAACACATATTACCAGAATATTAAAACCAAAGAACAGTTGTCAATTCTGGCTTTGTTTGGTCAGGATGTTTATTTGCTGGATTCAGTGCCTAATCGTGGCTGGAAGATCACAGAAAGCAAACGAATGATCGGGAAATACGAGTGCCGCAAAGCAATCTATCAAAAGAATGATACCACACGTATTTATGCCTGGTTCTCCGTGGATATTGTCCCTTCTGTTGGTCCCGAAGGATTCAGCGGTTTGCCCGGAACAATTCTCGGATTAGCCACTGAAGATGGTGGGATTATATACTTCGCAAAATCTGTCGAAGCAATGCAACCGAAAAAGGAAGAGCTGACCTATGCGGTGGGTAAAAACAAAACTTACACGATGAAGGAGTTCAGACTAAAGATTGAAAAAGATTACGGAAACACCCCTTGGGGAAAACGTATGTTCGACGATCTTTTCCGATGGCTGTAAACGATTTATTCGTTTTCGGCGATCACTTCTGTTACTTCAGGTAGGTGTGACTTTAATAAATTTTCGATTCCTCCTTTCAAGGTAGCAGTTGAGGAAGGACAACCGGCGCAAGATCCTCGCATAACCACGGTAACTTTTCCTTCTTCATAACCTCTGAATTCGATAGCACCTCCATCGTTCTCAACGGCAGGGCGAACGTACTCGTCCAACAAGTTTCGAATAGCATCATCGTACTCTGAAGGCGCATAAACTTTTTTAGGATTTTCTGTTTCATCAGAAGCTTCAGCATGTTGCGAAGGCATTTGAATAAGTACATCTTTGCCGTTAGCAATCCAATCTTTGATGAATTCACGAAGTTCCATGGTAATGAAATCCCAAGCAAGATTGTCGGTTTTGGTAATGGTAACAAAGTTTGCAGCAATGAATACATTCTTCACAAAAGGAAAATTGAGTAATTCCTCAGCTAAAGGTGAAAATCCCTTAGCTTCAGCTGAGCTTGAAAATTCAACGGAATCTCCTGTGATCAATAAATATTTGTTGGCCACAAACTTCATGGTTGAAGGGTTTGGGGTCATTTCTGCATATATCGTTACCGGTACGTTCATATCTCATATTTTATACAAAATTACATTAAACTTCCAAGATTTAAGAGGAATATCATTTTAATACATTCATTTTTAACGTATTTTTGAATTGTGAAATTTCTTAAGCAAAGTATATTCTATTCGCTCATCGCATTGACTTTAGTCGGTAATGCGGGTGTTTCGGTATATACGCACTTGTGTAAGAAGGATGGCATTTCACGATCTTTCTTTGTGGCCGATGCGCATGCTTGTAAAATACAAGAAGAACAAAAGTCCCTACCTTCATGTTGTCACAAAGAAAAGTCGCATAATCCAGATCAAACTAAATTTGAGTCAGAGAAGTGTTGTTCTGAGGTATTAACCATTTATCAGAATAGCTTTGATGGTTTTTCCTCAACGCAGGATCATCATTTCACATCTGAAGCTGCGCTTTTTATCGGATCCTTTTTGGACCTTGTCAACTGTGGATTCAGCACTAAGTTTCAGGAAAATTATTCCCCACCTCCACTTCAGGCAGCTGGAATTGAGTTGCTCATTAAACATCAAGTATTCAGGTTATAGCATTTCTATTCATCGCAAAAGATTGAATAACGAAAACAGCTATACATGAAACTTATTGGAATAATAATTTTTGTTGGTCTCTTTTATGTTCAAGGCAATGCACAAATTAACGGCATTGTTTATGGATCGAACCAAACAAAAAAAGTAGCACTATATGGTGCAAAAATTAAATTACTGAAAGATAATCGGGGTGTTGTAACCAATGAAGAAGGAGAATTTGAACTCATTCTTCCAAAAGACTTGCCGGATACGCTGGTAATCTCGGCAGCGGGATACAATAATGACACCTTGATCGTAGATAAAAAAGATAGATTTGTCAAACTAGAGATCATTCTCTATTCAGATCTTTTGCTTCCCGAAATTGTTGTTGAACTTCGGAAGTCGACGCATTCCATTTCCCGATTGAAAACCCTTCACGTAGAAGAAATATCGGCCGGAGAATTGAGAAAGGCGGCGTGTTGTAATTTGTCCGAATCATTTGAAACAAATGCATCCGTTGATGTCAATATAACCGATGCTGTTTCCGGAGCAAAAAAGATCCAAATGATGGGCTTGGATGGAGTTTATACCCAGTTGCAATTGGAGAATATACCCTACTTGCGAGGACTTGAAAGTTCCTTTGGACTGAATTCCATGCCGGGTACTTGGATAGAGTCTATTCAAATAACAAAGGGAACAGGGAATGTAGTGAACGGATATGAATCTATGGCAGGTCTTGTGAATTTAGAACTCAAGAAACCCCAAACGATGGAGAAGTTCTATTTAAATGCCTACACAAACATGTTTGGAAGGGAAGAATTGAACCTTAATGCCGGACACGTGATCAATGAAAAATGGAGTACCGGTTGGTTTGCCCATGCCTCAACCATGTTAGGGGAGGTTGACAATAACAACGATGGTTTTCGCGACATTCC
>JBFHIN010000127.1:0-6131 GCA_041596415.1 Crocinitomicaceae bacterium
CCATGAGTTGATCAATTGTCTTGAAATATCTAGCTAGTTTTTTTGCAACAGTTTCACCAACAAATCGGATCCCTATGGCAAAAAGCACTTTATCAAATGGAACTTCTTTTGAAGCTTCAATTCCCTTCAAGATGTTATTGGCAGATTTCTCGGCCATTCTGTTTAATTTCAACAGATCATCAAATTTCAATTCATAGAGATCTGCTGCATTTCTCACTAATTCATTCTCGTATAACAAATCCACTGTCTCTGCTCCCAGGCCATCAATATTCATGGCTTTACGACCGATAAAATGTTCTATTTTCCCTTTTACCTGAGGAGGACAATAAAGATCGTTCGTACAAAAATGTTGTGCCTCACCTTCCTCTCTTTTCAAAGGAGTTCCACATGCCGGGCAAGTTTCTAAAAAGACAATTTTGTTATCAACCTCTCCTCTTTTTTCTAGATTTACCCCAACAATCTTAGGAATGATCTCCCCACCCTTTTCAACATATACCGAGTCGCCCAAATGAAGATCAAGCTTTTCAATTTGATCAGCATTATGCAGTGATGCTCTTTTAACCGTTGTTCCACCTAACTGTACGGGAGTCAAATTAGCTACCGGCGTAATTGCACCTGTGCGTCCTACTTGAAAATCGACACTTTCAAGGATCGTTTCTACGCGTTCAGTTTTAAACTTATAGGCGATAGCCCAACGAGGCGATTTTGCTGTCATACCAAGTTTTTGTTGATCCTCGTAGCTATTAACTTTGATCACAACACCATCGATTTCGAAAGGTAAATGAACCCTTTGTTCATCCCAATATTGAATGAAACCCATTATTCCTTCTATTGAATCCACCTTTTCAATAAGGCGTTCCGATTCTTTGGGCACCTTGAATCCCCATTTACCTGCATTATGAATAGACTCCATATGCGTACTTACAGTTCTGTATTCACTATAAACAGCATATAAATAGCTGTCTAGATTTCTTTCAGCAACGAGCTTAGAATCTTGTAATTTGAGCGTGCCTGATGCCGTATTTCGCGGATTGGCAAAGGTTACTTCTCCGATGTCCTCACGCTGTGCATTCAATTTTTGAAAGCTTGCCAGTGGCATGAAAATTTCACCTCTTATCTCAAAATCAGGTGGAAAATCGCCATGCAATGTCAATGGAATTGATCGAATAGTTTTCACATTAGTTGTGATATCCTCACCACTCACGCCATCACCACGCGTCAATGCACGAAAAAAACTTCCATTTATGTATTGAATTCCAATTGCAACGCCGTCGTATTTCAACTCACAAACAAATTCCAATTTGGAATCTATTGTCTTTTTAATTCGCTCCACCCAATCGATCACCTCCTCTTGAGAATACGAATTTGATAGCGAAAGCATAGGGAAACGATGTTTAACCGATTCGAATTTTTTAGTAATGTCTCCTCCAACTCTTTTTGTAGGACTATTATCATCCGCTAGATCAGGAAACTGTTGTTCAAGATCTTGCAACTGTTTAAGCATTTGATCGAATTCATAATCCGAGATCTCAGGATTACTTTCAACGTAATACAGATAATTATGGTGGTTAAGTGCTTTTGTTAAGCGACTAATTTCCAACTGTGCTTCCTGCTTATTCATGTTGTGAATTTAAGGTTTTTGACCTTTGATCATGCGCACTTTACCCTGTAAATCTTTCCTTAGTTCGATGTTAATAAATCCAACACTTTCGAGTAAATTGTACATTTCACCACCCATTTCTTCATGAATTTCAAAGAATAAATTCCCATGGGGCGTCAAAGAAATAATTGATAGATCACTAATTTTTTTATAAAAAATCAAAGGATCTTCATTTTCCACAAATAAAGCAATAGAAGGTTCAAAATCAAGCACATTCGGCAACATCTCCGACTTATCTGAATGAGGTATGTATGGTGGATTTGACACAACAAAATCCAGAGATTGAGATTGAGTTCCATGAAAAGAGTCGGCAGATAAAATATCTTGCTGATAAAACCCAACATCCAGTGCTAGATGATCAGCATTTCGTTTTGCCACCTGCAACGCACCCTCGGAAACATCTGTCCCTATTATTTCAGCATCTTTTAACATGCTTTTCAACGCGAGCGCAATACACCCTGAGCCAGTGCACACATCTATCCCTCTAATATCCTTATTGTTTTTGTAAATTTTCACGATCCAATCAACAAGCTCTTCCGTTTCAGGCCTTGGTATTAAGACTCTTTCGTCAACCTGCAAAACAAGTCCGTAAAATTCTGTTTCGCCCAACACATATTGAAAAGGCTCATTTTTTTGTAAACGTTTTACAGCGGATCTAAAAAACAAGAGGTCAGACTCAGACAATAATCGATCATCTGATAGTAAAAAATCACTCGGCGAAAGATTAAATCTTTGCAACACCAATTGTTTCAATATCAGATTTATTTCATTCGCAGAGAATAGCTCGCTAAGTTCATTACGAAAGTAACTTTTTAAGGCCTTTATTGTATTCGTGGAGACAAACATAAGAAACAAAGTTACGTTTAAGTTTAAATTTAAGAATCATTTTTTTATCTTTAACAGGAGCGAAAAATCACAGACTCACAGTTAAGAAAAAAGACATATGGAAGAAAAAATTGAAAAGGTAGAACTTGAATACCTCACTTTGGGTGATTACACGGAATTAAAGAGCGCCATGATAAGCTCATACCCCAGTTTACCCAACTCTTATTGGACAGAGGATCAAATTGACATCTTACTTAAGAAATTTCCTGAAGGTCAAGTAGTTATTAAAGTGAACAACCAAATTGCAGGGTGTGCACTCTCCATCATCGTTGATTCTTCAAAATTTGGAGAAAGTCATACCTACAAACAAATAACTGGACATCATACTTTTAGCACTCATACTGCCTTTGGCGACGTTTTATATGGTATTGATGTTTTTATTAAACCAGATTTCAGAGGATTGAGATTAGGCCGGAGACTTTATGAGTATCGTAAAGAACTATGTGAGAAATTGAACCTAAAAAGTATCATGTTCGGTGGAAGAATACCAAATTATCACAAATATGCTGATAAAATGACTCCTAAAGAATATATTAACAAGGTCAAATTAAAGGAAGTTTATGATCCGGTATTAAGTTTTCAATTGTCGAACGACTTTAGACCTGTGAGAATACTAAAGGGCTATCTTGAGGGCGATCAAAAATCAAAAGAAAATGCAGTACTTTTAGTCTGGGATAATATATACTACGAAAGAAAAACTGGAAAAGCCGTTAGTAACAAAAGAGTTGTACGTTTAGGATTGATTCAATGGCAGATGAGGCCTTATAAAAATCTTAAAGATTTGATGGAACAAGCGGAATTCTTTGTTGACGCATTGAGCGGTTACAAAAGCGATTTTGCTTTATTTCCAGAATTTTTTAACGCACCTTTAATGGCCGAATATAATGAACTAGGTGAGGCTGCAGCAATAAGAAAGTTGGCTGAATATACTGACTCTATTATGAAGGAATTTTCAAGACTAGCCATTTCTTATAACATAAATATCATTACAGGTAGTATGCCCGAAATGATCAACAACCAATTATACAACATTGGTCATTTATGCCGCAGAGATGGAAGTGTGGAGCGTTACGAAAAATTACATGTCACACCTGACGAGGCAAAAGTCTGGGGATTGAAAGGAGGAAATAAATTACAAACTTTTGATACGGATTGCGGAAAAATTGGAATTCTTATCTGTTACGACGTTGAATTTCCGGAATTGGCCAGATTAATATGTGATGATATCAATATCCTTTTCGTACCATATTTAACAGATACTCAAAACGGATACTCAAGAGTCAGACACTGTGCACAGGCAAGAGCAATCGAAAATGAATGTTTTGTGGCAATTGCAGGCAGCGTCGGTAACCTTCCAAATGTTCATAACATGGATATTCAATATGGTCAGTCTATGGTTTTCACACCATGTGATTTTTCTTTCCCAACTAATGGTGTGAAATCCGAAGCAACACCAAATACAGAAATGATACTTGTTACAGATGTCGATTTAAGCTTACTTAATGAATTGCACAATCATGGAAGCGTTAAGAATTTAAAGGATCGACGATTTGATATTTATTCATTGAGTAGGACCAACTCATAGGGTTTTTACCATCCAAATATCACATGAATGATGACCTGAATCGCCTAATGACTGATTTAAGGCAGTAAATCCTAAATCCTGATAAAGATTTACTGCTTGTTTTAACTCGGGCATGGATTCAAGATATAAATTTGTAAAATTGAATTCCTTGGCCTTGTCAATGCAGTGATTCATTAAGGCCTTCCCAATGCCTAGTTTCCTGTAATCTCGATGAACATATAATTTGACTAATTCAATATATCCATGGGGAAGTCCATGTGTTGGGAAAATTCCGCAGCCACCAACTATTTTACCATCAATCAATGCGACTTCGTAATAACTATTTGGTTCCTCGAATAATTCATACAAATGGTCTGTGGAATTATCGAAATACACTGTACCGGGCTTATTAGCGCCGTATTCTTCAAGGGTAGATTTTATTAATTTGGAAAGTTCAGCATTGTCATGGTGCTCAATTTTCCGATACAAGATCTTCACTACTCTGTGCTTTTTTGTTGATTGAAATAATAAGTATATCCAAACCCAACTACTAAAAAAGAACTTCCTCTTTCGTATTCCCTTTTGTCATAACCTGCAAGCGTTTCCAAACCGATCATTTCAGGTCTAAAGCGGAATCCTTGAAATCCATAGCTAATAAAGAAACGATAAGATGAAACCTCATCGGCAGTTAAAATGAATCCTATAGTAGGCTCAACAAAAGCGGCATTAACCTGATAAGGATTTTGATTCAAGGTGTCATTTCGATCAGTAACGAAATAATTTTGTGTATACCCTACTTTAATTGCTACATCTGTAGCGAATCTAGGATTATGAAATTTGTTCCATCCCACCTTGATAAATGCACCTCCAGAATGCATCCCGCCATAAACAGGAATTGGAACTTTAAATTCATTGACCGCAAAATAAGAATACCTCAAACCGACACCGGTTGTCAAATTGCTTTTAAAATGATATTCTAGATAAGGTTCAACACTCACCAATCCCTGCATAATATCCTTAAATGGTTTGTTTACAAAACTATTAGGAAGACCCAATTCCACATTAAATGTGTAATCAGGTTCGATCACTTGACCGAAAGTTAAAATCTTCCCAAGTGAAAAAATAACTAGTGTAGTAAATATGCGATTAACCATTCTTCGTAAAACTACAAAAATAAAATAAAAAACGAAACGTTCTCTACCTTCGTTTATTCTAATAATTGCCCAATATATTTCTGAAATAAACTAAGCTTAAGCATTTGAAAACCATTATATTCAACTTATATCACAATTATGTTAAATTTTGAACATGCTGCAAGTTAGATCATTCGAATTTTCTAATTTCAATCCCAAATTACTACGGGATGAATCAACGTCAACTATTACTCTTATTTTCATTCTTCGCTATTTCAGGATCTAGTTATAGTCAATTAGTCATTTCTAAATCTACTGACATCTATATAAACTCAGGTGCTATTTTCTATTGTAATGGTGGTATTGCTGTAGATAACAGTCAGTTGAAAAATGATGGAAATTTAACGATCACCAAACTTAGTACTTTTTCTTCTGCAGGCACATTCGCTATTTACAATTCATCTGCCGTGTCTGGTAGTGGAACTTATTCTGTTGAACAAGACTGGATTAACGATGCTAATTTTAATTCAAATGCTAGTACAGTGAGATTGTTTGGAAACACTGAACAGAAAATCATGTCCACTAATGGAACAGATACAGAGTTTAACAATTTGATTCTAAGTGGAACCGGCTCAGGTATTAATAGAAGAAAAACGTTGGTTAATTGCGACGTGTCTATCGCTACTACTGGTAAACTAGAATTGAACAATCGTGAATTAAACACACAAAACAATATTGTAACCGTCAAAAATCCTTCAGCATCTGCAGTAAGTAATCAATCATCATACAATAACGAAGGATTTGTGAGTAGCCTTGTTCCTGGTACTTTTGTTCGATATACAAATTCCATGCTTGAGTATATATTTCCTGTAGGATCAAGTGATGGAAC
>JBFHIN010000128.1:0-6111 GCA_041596415.1 Crocinitomicaceae bacterium
AGCAGATTCGCGCGTCTCTACAAATGTAGGTTCAACCTTTTCTGCTTCGGCAGGTTTATTTGCTGCTACGCTCGGGCCTGTCTCGGTTTTACTTTCTGTCTTTTTCTTCGCCGCTGCTGCAGCTGCCGCCTCTGCTTTTCGCCTCTTCTCTTCAGCCGCTGCTATTTCCTTTTTGATGGCAGCATCGATCTTTTGTCGTAAAACTTCTTTCTTGCGCTCGTCATCTTTTAACTGGGCCAATAATTTGCCTTCTTCCTGCTTAAATTTCTTGTAAACCTGTTCTTGTTTTTGCTTGTCAAGCTCAATGGATTCTCTTTCTTTCTTCTTTTCCAGCAACAACTGCATTTTTAACTGTCGTTCTTTCCCTATTTCTTGAATTTCTTCCTTAATCAAGCTTTGGTGCTGACGAATGATTAAAAACTGTTTGGTTTGAATGTCGGCAATATGTTCCAGATAGTTATTGCGTTTCAAGGCCTCGTTATAGGAATCAGAGGAGAAAATGAACATCATTCGTCCGAACTTATTGCGATGTTTGTAGGCGTAAATCAATAACTTCTTGTATTGAGCTTTTAACCGCTTCATTTTTTCCTGAAGCTCCGTAATTTCACTGTCCTTTTCTTTGATCTTGATCTCAGCACCACGCACCTGATTGTCAAAATTTGCCACCAAAGCACTTCGAAACTTGATCTGATTATCGATCAAGCGCAATTCATTCAATGATGCTTCTGTGTTGCTTTTGGTTTTATCCAACAAGGATTTGGTGTTAGCGATCTTATTTTCCAAACGATCTTGCTCGGCACGTAGTTTTTCACTTACCGTTTGCGCATTCAAGTTCAGCGCGAAGAAACAACCTATTACAAGAAGAAAATTATTGACATTTACCATAACTTTCCGGTATTACAATGAGCAAAGGTTCATATTTATCAATTTCGGACTTATCGTACTCCATTTCAATATTGACATTGTTGCGCGGAGATTTGATATTGATCTTTACTTTTTTGGGAATATTATAACCCGTAAGCAATTCTCTGGAGAGATAATCCACTTTGATAGAGGTTGAATCTGAAGGACTTTCGATGTAAAGCGCCTTAAGGTCGCGTGCGTCATCGGTAAGGTAATACTTGATGATTACGTCTTCCTTTTCTGAATGACCTTGCAATTTTTCCCAACGTTTGATCTCTCTTTTCTTGTGCGAAGAAAGAATATAATTATAAGGATCGTGGATCTGGAAGTACTTTTGATTCGTATCGTAATCCAAGGGCAAGCCCAAGATCATTTCCTCCAGGTTTCGGTAGTTGAAATCTACCCCAAAGTTATTTTTAAAATATTCTAAATCTTCTGTAATAAAGCACTTGTCTCTTTTATTAACGATAGTAACCTTTTCTTTGGTCACCATGGTATGGATCACGGGAATCTTGGCGTAAGTGATCAAGGCATTTAAGGCACTGTCTTTTACGATACGGATCGAAGTCTTGAAATTCACGCTTCTGTTCGTATCGGCATAATGTGTACTGATCTTGCTATAGAAAAAATTAGGTTTACGATGCGAAACACTGTCCATGGCATCTATGAGCTCCTGCGTTTTCTTGCGCGGCAATTTTTCCTTCTCCACTTCGGTCATTTGGCGGGCACACGAAACCATAATGCCCAAAAGCAAACACCAACCTGCACGACTAATATACCGGCTCATAATATTCCTTTTTTTCAATTTTCTTATCCAACATTTTATTAGTTGAGCCCAATTCTTTGGCCTGAAGCCAAAATTTCACCGCTTTATCCTTATCACCCAATTTACTAAATACATCACCCAGATGTTCAACGATCACCTTATCTTTTGGTGCTGTTTGAACGGCTTGTTCAAAATGACTTTGCGCATCCTTGTATTTCTCCTGTTGAAACAAAATAAAACCTTTGGTGTCCAGGTACCTAGCGTCGTTGGGGTAAAGCGCCAATACTTGATCGATCAGAGTCATTGCTCTCGACAGATCAACTTTAGACAATGCCAAATTGTAGGCATAATTGTTTTTGAGTAGGTTACTTTTGCTGTCCAATTTTATAGCTTGCTCAAAACTCTTTTTTCCCTCTTCGATCTTTTTCAAACCAAATTGCGCTTCACCGAGTTGACCATACATTTCAGCCTCCATGGCCTTATCGCTTCCCACCAATTCCTTACCGATCATAATGGCTTCGATCGCTTCCTGGTATTTTTTCAGTTGCACCGCACTTACGGCATTAAGCAAATATACGGTTGAGAAAGCAGGGAAATATTCCAAACATTCCTTACTGTCTTTGTACAATTCCTCAAACATTCCATTCTGATATTCCATGATCATTACCTGATTCCAGATCGGGTACTGATTTTTGTCGAATTCCAGTGCCTTACGATAGGCTCCTAAAGCATCCAATTCTCTGTCTGCTCGCAAATAATAATCACCTTGAATGGAATACGCTTTTGCCTCATTTGGATACTGTGCAACAACCAGATCTACCAAGGCGTACACTTCTGGATCAATGAATGTGCTGGATTCATGAATGCTGATCAAAATTTTCATTTTAGTATCAAGATCGATGTCCGGACTCATGAACGCAAGTGTCAACTGTTCGTAGGCCATTTTCATCTTTCCTTTTTGGCGGTAAATATCAGCCAGTGCCAAATGTGCTCGTCCGTTCAACGGGGATGCTACCACCAATTCTTCAAGCATTTTTACAGCTTTTGCTTCTTGCCCGATCTGAAAGTAATAATCGACCAAGGTTCCAATAAGTTGCGGGTCTGAAGGAAATACTTTACGCGCCGATTCGATTTCCTGCAATGCCTTCTCTGGTTGTTTGATCTTGAGGTACAAATTAAATTTTTGAACACTCAAATCAGGGTGTTTGCCTACCTGGTCCTCGGTTTTGTCAAGTGCTTTGATGGCCTCCGAAGTTTTACCCGTTCTTACCAAACATTCGGCATAACCATACAGCCATTCCACATTACGCGGTTCATACTTCACTAATTTTTCAAAATTCTTAACGGCCTCCTGATAATTCTGACGCTCGAAATACATATACGCCAGCTCTTGGGTGTACCAGATGTTTTTAGGATCAAGTTTGGCAGCCTGTAAAATATATTCGATCGATTTCTCCTGATTCTTTTTCATCAGATACAATTCCGACAAGGCATAATACACAGCGTCGTCAGTTTGTTTGATCTTCAGGCATTCTTCAAACTTTGCAATGGCCTCATCAACTTGTCCGCGCAACTTTAAACGTATGCCTTCGTGGAATTTCTCGATGTAAGGATATTCTGCGGCAGAAAATTGTGTTTTGCTACTTTGCGCCGTTTTACTTGTCTTACAAGAAGAAATTGCCAGGGCAATGAAAACAGTTAATATGGTAAACGTATACCTCATTCTTGAATCGTTGAGTAATCGCCCAGACTCAAATCCCGAGCCAAAGCGCGGTAAGATGCATTTGAACCGATCATCGAATTTTCAACTACCACATTTTCAAGGGTAGAATTATTTTGAACATTTGAATTTTTTATGATACTGTTGATCACGCGTGATCCGTCTCCCAATGACACATGCGGACCCACCACCGAGTTTTCGATCAGAACATTTTCTCCCAGATAACATGGCGGAATGATCACAGCATCGTTGATCATCACTGTATCAGCGACCATTTTCGCGTTTTTCTCGAAATCGTATTCCAATACACGTTGATTGGTGTGCACAGTTACTTCTTTGTTTCCGCAATCCAGCCATTCGGTCACCTCTCCGGGTTTGAAGGTGTAACCTGCCTCCGTTAACCTACGCAAACCATCAGGCAACTGATATTCACCACCTTTTACAACATTATTGTCGATCAAATATTCCAGTTCTGCCCTCAACTTCTCACCATCCTTGAAATAATAGATACCGATCATGGCCAAATCCGAAACGAACTCCTTTGGTTTTTCCACGAAATCTACGATCTCGCCCTGCTCATTCATTTTTATTACCCCAAAGGCACTCGGATCATCGATCTGCTTCACCCACAAAATTCCATCTACAGAAGGGTCGATTTTAAAATCGGCTTTAAAAAGTGTATCGGCGAATGCCACAACCACAGGTCCATTTAACTTTTCTTTTGCGCAAAGTACGGCATGTGCAGTTCCCAAAGGTTGTTCCTGATAATGGATCGATCCTTTTGCTCCCAATTTCTCGGCTACCTGAATCAATTCCTCTTCCACCTCTTTTCCAAAATCTCCGATCACAAAAGCAATTTCTTCAATCTTATCAGAGCATACAGCAGCGATATCCTCCACCAAGCGATGCACGATCGGCTTCCCTCCAACAGGAACCAACGGTTTTGGAACAGTTAGCGTATGTGGCCTTAGACGACTCCCTCTACCGGCCATTGGAACAATTATCTTCATTTCTGTAATTTCAATTTACTACTTTATTATTTCGTGCCTGTACTGCCGAAGCCACCCGCTCCGCGATCAGTATCGGATAAAATTTCTGCTTGTGTCAGCTCAGCCATTTCCACTTTGGCAAAAACCAATTGTGCAATGCGTTCACCGTCTTCAATCTCGACTGTTTCGTTGGAAAGATTGATCAGGATCACCCCTACTTCTCCACGGTAATCTGCATCGATCGTTCCGGGAGTGTTCAACACCGTAATTCCTTTATTCAATGCCAAACCACTTCTTGGGCGCACCTGACATTCGAAGCCATGCGGCAATTCTAAAAACAATCCTGTTTTCACCAAGGCGCGCTCAAATGGTTGAAGTAAGATACTTTTTTCAAGGTTTGCACGAACGTCCATACCTGCAGATGATGGCGTTTTGTATTCCGGCAATTCGTGTTTCGATTTATT
Organism: Crocinitomicaceae bacterium; assembly: GCA_041596415.1. GTDB lineage: Bacteria > Bacteroidota > Bacteroidia > Flavobacteriales_D > Crocinitomicaceae > M0103. Next base: position 4,843 of record JBFHIN010000128.1, read on the forward strand.
GACAATTTTAACCTGCATGACTTTGTATAAGTTTCAAAAATAACAAAAATGACCGTCTTAAGTTACCCGATCCATCCTGTTATCCCGAAAAGTTTAAGTACTTGATTTTTTAAAATTTTCCTTTTCCATGAAATAGATCAGCCAGACGTACATCAACAGGAAGAAATTATGAACGAAGAAGCGTCCCATCATCCCTTCAATATCGAGTAATTTGGCGAAGAAAAAGAAAAACAGACCCACACCCAAATAAAGCACAAATTTTCTCAAATTGTAGTTGATCGGGTAGTATTTTTGTCCGTACAAATAGGAAACGATCATTTGAAAAGCATAAACGATCAATGTTGCCCATGCACTGGCATAAAATCCGGCAATCGGGATGAAAATGACGTTAATCACGATCGTAAGTGTGGCCCCCATAATGGCAATATAAGCGCCATATTTCGTTTGACCACTCAGCTTGTACCAAATACTTTGGTTGTAATAGATGCCCAGAAAAACATTCGCTAAGAGTAAGATCGGCACAACGCCCAAACCAACGTAATAAGCCTCATTTCGGATGAACAATTTAAAAAAGTCGATATTCAGGGAAACCATCAAAAACACGAAAACGACCAAAGCAATGAAGAGGTTCATCACCTTGACATAAACTTTATTGCGATCCGCGTTCTTCATTTGACCAAAGAAAAATGGCTCGGCCGCATACCTGTATGCTTGCAATAAAATGGTGACCAGCATGGCCAGTTTGTAACAAGCACTGTAAATTCCAACTTGCGCTTCAGCATACTTTAATGAGGATGGCGTGTTACCATCGTAAAGAATGTGTTTGAGTAAGATCCTGTCCAATGTTTCGTTCACAATACCGGCAAATCCGGCGATTACCAGTGGAAGTGCGTAAATCATCATGCGTTTTACAAGCTCCGGCTCAATCTGGAATTTCAAATTCAAAAAGTGGCGATACAACAATATTGGCTTGATCAGCGAAGCGAAAAGATTGGCAAAAAGAATGAACAAAACTCCTTCTTCGGGACGTGCCGGTTCAAAGACTACGAGCATCAAAAATAAGTTCAAGGCAATGTTCACTCCGATGGAAGTCAACTGAATGCCTGCAAATTTCTTGGCCTGATTTTCAGCCCTGAGCTTGGCCAACGGTAGGGCCGTTATGGCATCGATACAAACGATGGCTCCCAATAAAATTATGTACTCATTGTGATCCGAATACAGCATCCAATCGGCAATGTCTTGATTGAAGAACAGTAGCAGCAAGAAAAA
>JBFHIN010000129.1:0-6091 GCA_041596415.1 Crocinitomicaceae bacterium
AAAGCCATACGTGAAATGCAGCCTAACAAAAAGTTCTATCCGAATGCAAACAGTACAATGCGTTTGACGTATGGTAATGTACTTCCATATGACCCGAAGGACGGTGTAACTTATCACTATTACACCACACTTGACGGAGTTATGGAAAAAGAAGATCCGAGCAATCCGGAATTTGCCGTAGATGAGAGAATCAAAGAAGTATACAAAAACAAAGACTACGGTCAATACGCTGATAAAAAGACCGGTAACCTTGTGGTTAACTTCTTAACAAATAATGATATTACAGGAGGAAACTCAGGTTCGCCTGTAATTAATGGTAAAGGTCAGTTGATCGGTACAGCATTTGACGGAAACTGGGAAGCCATGTCGGGTGATATCTACTTTGAACCTAACATTCAGCGTACAATTTCATTGGATATTCGCTATACCTTGTGGCTAGTAGACAAGTGTTACGGAGCCAAGAACTTGATCGATGAAATGGAATTGATCAAATAGCCTGATTTACAATATGATAAAAAGCCTTACAGAAATCTGTAAGGCTTTTTTATTTAACAATTTCTTCATGTGGTGTTGATCGTATGATCACCTTACAGGATTTTCTTTGCCACATGAAAGAAACAATAAGCAACGAGCAAATTGATTATCCTTTTTACCTTGATAAGGTATCAGAAGAATTAAGGAACGGCAATAAAGAATCGGCGATTGACTGGTGCATAAGAGCATTACATAAAGCTCGAATACAACAAAACAAACCGAGAATTCAACAATTCTCAAATCTTATTCATAGTCACTTGTAGCAGTTAAGGAAAATACTTGTTCATCAGCATGTAATCAATGTTTCCGCTTTGAGAATGACAATTGATACAAGAAGCACCCTTTTCACTTGACGGAACAGCAATTGAAGCGTCAGCATTAATGTAACCCCACACCCAACCTCTCTCGTCAGCAAACTCATTAGCCGCCTGTTTTTTCAAAATGGCGTATCGTTGAATTTCGCCTTCAGCATTCATCAGTTCTTTTACGATCAATGAACCTTCGGGGAACAGGGCGTTACTTTTAATTCTTCCTGTGCTATCCAATCGGGTCGCTGCGATTGTATTAAACCGAACCCTTAAGTGAGGAAACGGATGTCCTGACCCACTACTTTTATCTAAAATCGAATTATCGAACTTAAACCACACAAACCCCATTGTCTTTTTTGCTTCCTTCAACAATTCGTACTCAATTGTGGACAAAGTCTTGTCACTTGAACAAGAAAAAAGAATTGCAATGATCCCAGCAAAAATACAGGGCATATGATGTCTATTCATTTTTTGTAATTTCTTCATAATGCTTCCTGTTTTCTTGAATCCATTTTATCGCAGCTTTTTCTGTTGCGAAAATGCGTGTTGGATATTTCGGTGAGTAAAAGTTAACGTGAAAATTTGCGACAAGCTTATGTGCTAACGTATTTAGCACGAGTGCTTCCATAAGCTTATAATTTGCTCGCTCTTCATGAGCAAATTTCTCCCTAGATTGTTTATCTGAGGTCGAGAACTTCCCAAATATTATAATGAATGGAACCCTTCTTTGTTTTAAATTTTCTTTAAATATTTCGTGATTCCGATCTAAATCTTCATGCTCTATATGAGCATTAGTCTCAATGACAACTCTCACAATATCATCTTCAGTGAATTCAATATAAAGTTTTTCGGTACGTAAGAGTTCTGTACTCATTTTCATACAAATAGTGCTTCACCCAAAATAGTGAATTATACCTTGAACTATTAAGTAATTCAATAAAGTCTTGTATTTTTTCAACTAATAATCAAGATGTTAAATCTTATAATCAGAGTTGATTAAATGAGGAATGACATCAACAAAAAGATGCCCCACTTTTCCAAAAAAGTCTTTCGGATGACAATAGTTATAGGTACATCTTTCCTTGCCCGACATTAAATAAGTTCCGTCGGGTTGCAATATTGCTTCAAAACTTGAACACCGCCCAGTTTCAGATAGAAGTTTAATGTTGGGCTTATCGCAATTAACTCGAAGCCTCACATTAAAATTAGGATAAAAGTCATTTTTGTACGTAAACCTCGATGTCGGCTGATGAAACATGTTGTTTTGTTGAGATTGTAGTTTCCAAACGCGTTTTTTTCTATCCTTGAATTGATTTCCTTTAATAAAAATGAGTTTTCCTTCAGGTAGAACATTGGCTATATTTCGGTCGAGATGCCAAGACGAAAAAGCAAAAGCAAATTCCAACAAAAAAATGGAAGCAATGAGTATAATCAGTACTCTGAGAACCTTTCTCATTTGCTAGTTTAGACCCTGAAGAAATTGCATGGTATCTACTCCATCCGCGAAATCTGTCAACGTTGGACACTGAGCGGAACCAAAAGGTGTGTAATGTTTACCTACTACAACTTGAATTTGATCTTGATGTTCCTTCAAATAATTCTCAACCTCTTTTACGTCCTTATATTCTTGATAATGCACCATGGCAAGAGGGCTAAACAACTGATCTGATTTTCGCAGTAAAACGAAATTGTTATCCAACAGATTTTCTTTATTCAATAAATAAACAGCCTTGTTGTAGTCGTAGTTATTCGCGTATTTGTTGTGATGAATAATGTCACCGTACGACAATAGATTTTTAAAGATTTTATCGAGCTCAAAATGTTGAGGAACAAACAAATGTGATACGTTTCTACATCCCAAACCGTAATAAGTAAAAATATCTTTCCCTAAAGCGTTGAGTTCTTCGTCTGATTCTGATCCGTCAATAACAGCGACTGAAGTTCTATTTTTTCGGAAAATATGCGGAAGATGACCAAAATACTGATTAAAAAACTTCAGAGAATTATCGCTTCCAGTGGCAATAACAGCCTCAATATTCGTAAGCTTTCCGGTACTAAACTCAATTCTTGATGCTAACTCAGGTAAAAAATTGACAAGAATTTTTGACAAAGCCGGTAAAAGCATACTGTCGTTCGAGCTTAATTTACACAAAGCAACATTACCTGAAATAAGCACGCAAAGAAAGTCATGAAACCCAACCAAAGGAATATTCCCGGCCATGATTATGGCAACACGTTTCGGTTCATTCGAAAAGTTATACGGTGCAACAAACTTACTCAACGCTTCTTGATGTAGTTGTTCGCCCAAATTAAGTAACGAAAGTTGAACGTTTTCTTTGGTGAACCAACCATTGTAATGAATTTGCTTATTGATTACTCGTTGTAATTCAAGGTACTCCTCTTCTGTGCAGCCAAGATCAAAACCCTGCCAGGATAAGTTCTTACCCAGGTTTTGCATGACATTTCCTAATTGCACAAAGGCATGTATGATCTCTATCTGTTTCACGAGGCAAAAATACGTTCTTAGCGGTTTTAATCTTGTTTTAAGGCGAATTTTATTTTTACAGAACATTTTTATTCATTTTGCGTTCTTATATTTGTAGTCCAAAAAATTGATCTATGGCAATAATGATAACAGAGGAGTGCATCAATTGCGGTGCATGCGAGCCGGAATGTCCAAATAACGCTATCTATGAGGGTGGTGCAGAATGGAAATATTCTGACGGAACCTCTTTGACCGGAATTATTACAACGCTGGAAGGTGATGAGATTTTGGCCGACCAAAGTTTTGAACCGGTTGACATGGATGTTTATTATATAGCACACGAAAAATGCACTGAATGTGTAGGATTCCATGATGAACCACAATGTGCTGCTGTATGTCCTGTTGACTGTTGTGTTGATGATCCCAACTACAGAGAATCGGAAGACGAATTGTTAGCAAAAAAAGATTTCATGCATTTGTAAGAAAACTAAAAATAAAAAAGCCTGTAGTTTCCTACAGGCTTTTTTTATTCTCGAGAATTACTTTGATTTATTTGTTCACGTTTTCACATGCCATTTCATCCGGTGCATCAGCCCCCCAGGTTGGCACTGTAGCGTAAGTTCCCCCACCTTTGTAAGTGTAACTTGCATAAACCGCTGTTAAATAACATTTTCCATCCTTCCCTTTGTATGCTACCCACATTTCATGGTATTGGTAAAGTGGGATACCGTATTCATTCTTTTTCACGTACGGTTCTTTGGTTAAAGTTACTGCACGAAGTGTTGTAGCCACTTCACTTTCTTTGACTCTATTTTTCAAATAGTCGTTGTACTCTTGACCTTTCACGTAAGCCATAGCTCCAGTTTCTAAAGTTGCATTCTTTGTAACTGCTTTAGGCATAAACACCTTCGCAATTTTTTCTGCATACACTTTATCTAAATAAACCTGATATTTTCCACTTGAAATATACAACTCTGCATCTGTTTTAATTGCAGTAGTTTTTTTCTTACCATCAGCCAATGCTGTTTTCGCTTCACTGCTTAGATTCAAACTGTAATCAGATTCGATACGCTCCAATGCCTTGATGTAGTCATCACAACGTAAGATCACTTTTTTAGGATCTGATTCTTTTTTATCCGAATTGTATTTTTCAACGGCAACAGCCAAATTTTCTGTTGAGGCCCAAACGGCATACTTATTACCATTTTCTAAACAAACCGTATTGTTTGAAAGAATCGTTTGCGTATTGTCGTTTTTGTATCCTACCAACTGGTTTGTCAGCTCCATATACTTAGTCTTAGCATCGTTATACTCTGCGTACGTCTTTGTTTCGGAAGAATAGTTTCTACAGTAGCATTGTTTTTGCCCACTGTAACTATCACTTCTGAAATTTAACGGATCTGGCTTCTTGAATTCCGTTTTAGCGTTGAATTCCTTTTGAAAAAGGTCTTCTAACTTTTTAACGTCAGCATAAATAGCATTTTCCTTATCTGCTCTGTCTTTTAGTGGTTGATACTTTTCGTAATATTTCTCTGCATCAACTTTCGGCTCCAACTTAGTGATATGACCCAAGGTACGCTCGTTTTCGAAAATTAGTTTTGTCAACATCGTATAATCGACAGTTGACTTTTTATACTCCTCTTCAAGTGTATTCAAATTAGCTACAGCATTTTTACGATGCATTTCTGCACTTGGATCCGTTGTAACATTTTTAAACAATCCACTTGCATCCTTCCCTCCTAGACCAACATCCGATGCTGTAGTCTTACCGTTACCGATTTCAACTTTCGGTTTTTCAATATTCACCGTTGGTTTTTTTATCCCAATCTGGGCGTTTAAGGTAGTAATTGCGCTGATACCCAACACAAACGTAGTAGTTATTATCCCCTTCATAAAATTTAATTTTCACAAAAATAGTGCATAAGTGTGTTAGTTTGAACTAACGATAAATTTTTTATTCAACAATTGCGGATAACATTCAAAGATTTCTTCTATTTTTGTGCCGGGGTAAGTCTTGTACGACCAGCTCCTTCAGAATCCTCCAGGACGGGAACGTAGCAAAGGTATGAAGTTGTAGCGGTGCGATATGAGTAGCTTACCCCTCTTTTTTTTGTGGAAAACTGAGGATAACTTCCCTTCTTCTTCCCGATGACAGCATGTTCTTATGCTTATCTTTGAAAAAAAAACACATGAAATTTTTTATTGATACAGCTAACTTAAACGAGATCAAAGAGGCAAATGACCTCGGAATTCTTGACGGGGTTACAACTAATCCTTCACTTATGGCAAAAGAAGGTATTACTGGGCATCAGAACATCCTAGACCATTATGTAGCCATATGTAACATCGTTGATGGACCTGTTTCTGCCGAAGTGATTTCTACAGATTTTGAAGGAATGATTAAAGAAGGTGAAGCACTTGCTGCCTTGCATAAAAACATAGTCGTTAAAGTACCTATGATACCTGAAGGAATCAAAGCAATAAAATATTTCTCACAGAAAGGAATTAAAACCAATTGTACCTTGATCTTTTCTGCCGGACAAGCTCTTTTAGCTGCCAAGGCCGGAGCAACTTATATTTCTCCTTTCTTGGGTCGACTTGATGATGTTTCTACGAATGGGATTGATCTTATCGCTCAGATTCGTGTAATTTATGATAATTACATGTTCGACACGCAAATTCTTGCTGCGTCTGTTCGTCATCCAATGCATATCATACAATGTGCTGAAATAGGAGCAGATGTCATGACAGGGCCTTTAAAAGC
>JBFHIN010000130.1:0-6047 GCA_041596415.1 Crocinitomicaceae bacterium
CTATAGTTGTGAGCAATCTTACTGATTTCCTCCCCATCAAATATGTAAACTTGATTCTTGGAACTCAGCCCCCCGGCTCTCATGGAAGGAATGGAAAAAGTGCTAACCAAACGTTCATCCCCTGTTAGAGAGAATGACGGAGTTAAACTTGAGACGTTAAATATTTCCTCTTTATAATTTAAAACTACCTTGACCATTCTAGATAACTGTTCATCGTAGAAATACAAAATGTCCTTCTTGCGATGACAAAAGGAGACCGATTTAATGAAATTATTATTAACGTTTAGCCACGAACTCAGCGGTGAAATGCTTAGGGTTTCATTAGAAAGATGAAAATTTCCTCCAGAACAAAGAATAAGAGTACTGTTCTCTAAATATACGATATTGTTGATCTTGAACGCCTGTTTTTCTGCATTGAACTTTTTGATGAGATACAACTTGGACTTTTCAAAATTGAATATACCTTTTTCCGAAATCACCAATTTTTTACCATTGGACAACACTATAAGCTGCTCTAATTCACCATGTTCGGTAGTTGATGTTAAGAGGCGTTTATACTTTCCATCTTTATAACTAAAAATCCCCTTGTATCGTGAAGTAAAAAGTATTTCATTTTCAAGCTCTATGATTGAACTGACATGGTGATCGTTGTCTTCACCCTTTACTTCAATTTCATTGAAATTAAAACCGTTATAAGTGATCAAGCCTGAGCCATCCATTCCTAACCATATCGTTCCATTTTTTGCTTCGTGAATAGACGTGATACTGGCCATAGATAGCCCTTCCTTATAGCTGAAATTCTTGAAAGTGTAAAGTTGAGTCCATGCAGGACTAAAGAACAAAAAGGTCAGTATAAAAAGTATAATACGCAATGTAGGAGTAATTTAACTCACCAAATTACTAAAAAAATATCCTCTTAAATACAAAAGAAAGGATTTATCTAGAAATGACCTTTATTTTTTGCTTAACGGCAGCTGCTGTTTGTTTGACTTGTTCTATGGTTTTGCCGGCTATCGTGATGTGTCCCATTTTACGAAATGGTTTTGTTAATGCTTTTCCGTAAATATGTGGGTGTACGCCCGGAAGTTCAATACACGCTTCGAGACCATGATAGTAAGCAGGACCTTCGAATCCTTCTTCACCTAGCAAATTTATCATTGCTCCGGTTTGTACAATTGCGGTTGAACCCAATGGGAGATTCATAATGGCCCGCATATGTTGCTCAAATTGTGAGGTAACATTACACTCAATGGTATGATGTCCACTGTTATGGGGGCGGGGTGCTATTTCGTTGACCAAAAGACTTCCGTCTTTAAGTAAGAACAATTCAACAGCTAATATTCCAACCATGTCCAATTTTTCGATAACACTAAGTGCAAGAGCTTGTGCTTCTTTTTCGATGTTTTGATCGATTTCAGCAGGTGCAAATAAGAATTCAACAAGGTTAGCTTTCGGATTAAATTCGCATTCAACAGAAGGATAAACAGCGGTTTCTCCTCGCTCGTTTCGGGCAACAATGACAGATATTTCTTTGTAAAAATCAACAAACTTTTCTAGTACTGAAGGTGTTGTAAAGCCGGAATCAAAATCGGAGATGCTTTTCATGGCTTGAACACCTTTTCCGTCATAACCTCCTGTTCGCATTTTTTGAACGAAGGGTAGAAAATCTGTGTTTTCCTGAAGTTCATTTTCGCTTTCAATCAGTCTGAAATCAGCTGTTGGTATGTTATTTTGACGATAAAACTCTTTTTGAGTGCCTTTGTCTTTGATGATCTTCAAAACCCTTGGTTGCGGAAATATTTTTTTCCCCATTGCCTCGAGTTCTTCCAAGGCTTCAATGTTGATGTTCTCGATTTCAACGGTGATGATGTCTTTATCTAAACCAAAATTTCTTATCGCTTCACGATCATTCAAATTCCCTTGGGAGAAGGATTGAGCCACATTCTTACATGGAGCTTCAGGGTCAGGATCGATCACATGAATATGAACGTCAAAGTTGATAGCTTCCTGAATTACCATTCTTCCCAATTGACCGCCTCCGATCATGCCAACACGTGTTGAATTACCGTACCAAAGTTTTTGCATAGGACAAAGATAGAAGTGTTTTTTTCAAGGCATTGAGTTTTGAGGGATTAATTTCGTCGGTTTTTTTAATAAATTGGTATCTTTGTCCTCTAAATTTTAACGAATTAATGATTCAGTTAATCGATAAATCATTTGACGTTTATATCCGTGAAGCCGAAATTGCAAAGGAAGTGCAAGCGCTTGCGGTGAATATTAATGAAGAGTATAAGGGTAAGGAAGTGGTATTCATTGCGATACTTAATGGTGCCTTCATGTTTGCCTCGGATTTGATGAAGAACATAACACTTCCATGTGAAATTTCATTTGTGAAGGTCAGTTCTTATGTTGGAACCACAACCACCGGAAGAGTAGATGAACTGATCGGACTTAATACGAGCATTGAAGATAAACACGTTATTATTCTTGAAGATATTGTTGATACAGGTATTACGATCGACAAGATTAAGACCTTGTTGCGTGCAGAGAATCCACTTTCAGTGAAAATATGCACCTTGCTGTACAAACCTACGGCTTTTCAAGGGAAAAATGAGCCGGATTATGTTGGCTTTTCAATCCCTAATTCTTTTGTAGTTGGTTACGGACTTGACTACAATGAGAAAGGCAGAAATTTGAAAGAAATATATCAATTAAAAGAAGCTTAAAAACCGAAAATTATGTTGAATATCGTATTATTTGGACCTCCAGGAGCAGGGAAAGGAACCCAATCGGAACGCATTATTGAAAAATATAACCTGGTACATTTGTCAACTGGGGACATATTCAGAGCCAATATTAAGGGGCAGACAGAATTAGGGGTTTTGGCAAAAAGCTATATTGACAAAGGGCAGTTGGTACCCGATGAGGTCACGATCAATATGTTAAAATCGGAGGTAATGAAACACGATCAGGCTAACGGTTTTGTTTTTGATGGTTTTCCGAGAACTAATGCTCAGGCTCAGGCTTTGGATGATCTTTTGGCTTCACTGAATACTTCTATCAGTGTCATGTTGGCACTCGAAGTTGAAGAGGCTGAGTTGAAGGAGCGCCTGAAGAAAAGAGCAGAAATTAGCGGTAGAACGGATGATGCTGATCCTGCAGTGATCCAAAACAGAATAGAGGTTTATAACCGTGAAACTGCTCCGGTTAAATCCTATTATCAGGATCAAAATAAATACATGGCGGTAAATGGTATAGGTAGTATCGATGAGATTACCCAGCGTTTATTTAATGCCATTGACGTATTGGAAAGCGTATAATATTTTCCTAATAAACGGAAGGAATTTCCTTCCAACTAAAAAGAACTAAGATGCCCTCAGATAATTTTGTTGATTACGTAAAAATTCATTGTACTTCTGGTAACGGAGGTGGTGGGTCAACGCATTTCAGGAGGGAGAAATATATTCAAAAAGGAGGTCCCGATGGTGGTGATGGTGGTCGTGGTGGACACATTATTGTTCGTGGAAATGTGCAACTCTGGACTTTACTACATCTAAAATTCAAAAAGCACATCAAGGCAGGACATGGCGCACATGGGTCAGGTAACCTGAAAACAGGTGCTCAAGGTCAGGATGAAGTTATCGAAGTGCCAATTGGTACTGTTTGCAAAGACTTGGAAACCGGTGAGGTTTTGTTTGAGATTACGGAAAATGGAGAAGAAAAGATCCTACAACCTGGCGGACGTGGGGGATTAGGAAACAACCATTTTAAATCTTCGACGAATCAAACTCCGCGTTATGCACAGCCCGGAGAACCGGGACAGGAAGGGTGGAAAATTCTAGAGCTGAAAGTTTTGGCTGATGTCGGTTTGGTGGGATTCCCTAATGCAGGTAAGAGCACGCTGTTATCTGTCGTGTCTGAAGCTAAACCTGAGATTGCAAATTATCCGTTTACCACCTTGCGTCCCAATCTTGGAATTGTAAAATATAGGGACTATCGTTCTTTCATCATGGCCGATATTCCTGGAATTATTGAAGGAGCGCACAAAGGAAAGGGTTTAGGACTTCGTTTTCTTCGACACATTGAACGAAATTCGCTATTGCTTTTTATGGTGCCTGCAGATAGTGACGACATTCATAATGAATATAAGATTTTACTCAATGAGCTAAAGCAATACAACCCTGAGTTACTGCATAAAGATCGTTTGTTGGCGATTACCAAATCGGATATGCTGGATGATGAGTTGAAGGCAGAGATTAAAAAAGACTTGCCTCAATTGCCTTATGTGTTCATCTCTTCACTTACTCAAAGTGGTATAACAGAGCTCAAAGACCTTATTTGGAAGCATTTAAATGATGATGGAAACGCTTGAGGCAATTGATCGCTCCATAGTTCTTTTCATCAATGGTTTACATACGCCTTTTCTGGATGAGTTCATGTGGTGGGTTTCTTCCAGAATATTGTGGGTTCCTTTGTATTTATTGCTTATTTATTTGGGTTACAGACAGCTGCATAGGAAGGAACTTCTCATATATGTAGGCAGCGTAATTCTCGCAGTAATTCTCGCTGATCAGATATCAGTTCATTTATTTAAAGATGTTTTCTTAAGGTATCGCCCCTCACACAATTTACTTTTGGTCGATCAACTTCATTTCTACCAATTGACGAACGGGGAATTTTACAAGGGAGGAATGTATGGATTCATTTCGTCACACGCGGCTAATTTCTTTGCGATTGTGGGTACATCTGTGTTAGTTCTGAAAAAATCCAATACAAAGTTCAAGATTAGCTTATTTGCCATTGCTGCTCTTGTGGCATTTAGCAGGGTTTATCTTGGAGTACATTATTTTTCCGATGTTTTTGTGGGTGCCTTGGTTGGAATGGCGATTGCCTGGTTTGTTTATAAAGCAATATTTTTACCTTTATCGAATAAAATCAGAGTTCAATGAATTTTTTACTGGTTTTTATTGGAGGGGGAATCGGGAGCGTTATTCGCTATGGCATCTATCTTCTGCTTAAGAAAGAATGGCTAAATAATTTTCCATTGGCCACATTGATCTCAAATTTTCTAGCATCCTTAATCTTGGGTATTGTACTTTACCAATTCATTCAAAAACACCCGGAACAATCATGGATTCATCCTTTAGTTGTAGTAGGTTTTTGTGGTGGATTTAGTACGTTTAGCACCTTTGGTTTGGAAACTTTTCATCTTTTTGCTGCCGGAAATACCGCAATGGCTATAGCAAATGTGCTTCTCTCACTAATCATGGGAGTCGGTATTTTTTACCTAGTTGTTCGTATTATCTGATTGTCAGGCAACAGGAATAATTCGGTGAATTTCTTTGAGTAGATGCATTCTTTTTTGTACCAATTCAGGAAGATTTACCTTTTTCGCATTTGTTTTTTGTCTGTAAGAGTTTAACTCACGGAACCAGGTGTAGGCAGCCAAGCCAAACAAACCAATCGACAAATAATAGACAAAGCCTAGCCAGTAACTTGGGAAGATATAAGCGTGAAACAAGAATATCACAGGGATGTTCAATAGGCCGATCAATAGCATACCAAGCAAGAGTTTTACAGAACCCCAGAAAACACGACGCTTAAAAGTGCGCTCCACGAATTTCTTCACCAAATAATAAGGAATTCCACAATGTGCCAAGCCAATGAGCATGAATGGAAATAGTACTACCATCATTAACAATTCTTTTGTTCTGCTTAGCTTGTGATTAACGGAATATTCATAGATATGATTGTCATTGATTTTCAATCGATCGAGCTCTTTCAGGTAATTGGAAAGTTGCTCTTGCAGATCATGTATGGCCTGTTGGTAGGTGACTGAATGGTTATTGATCCATATTGCCAACTTCTGAGAGTAGTGCCAGCGCTTGATCAAGGAAATATTAAGGTTGCTATGTAAAGCATTCATTCCCTTACGCGTGAGGATCATAATATTCTCATGAAAAGATGTCAATTTGATGTCATCAACATGCGTTATCTGATCCTTCATTAATTTTTCAACCAATTTCGTAACTTCCGTAATGGTCTTA
>JBFHIN010000131.1:0-5999 GCA_041596415.1 Crocinitomicaceae bacterium
CAGGTGAACAATGAACTACTAAGTAAATTAACGATGCCACGAGTTGAGGCTCGTTGGATGGAAACCACTGATGGAAAGAAAATGTTAACATGGGTACTTTATCCACCAAATTTCGATCCTAACAAAAAATATCCAGCGCTGCTCTACTGTCAAGGAGGACCTCAGAGCGCTGTGAGTCAATTCTTCTCCTACCGTTGGAACTTAGCGCTAATGGCTTCTCAGGGCTATATCGTTGTGGCACCGAATCGTAGAGGCTTACCAGGTTTCGGACAAGAATGGAATGACGCGATCTCCAAAGATTGGGGCGGACAAGCGATGAAGGATTATTTGACGGCTATCGACAATATTTCGCAAGAACCATTTGTAGACGAAAAACGACTTGGCGCAGTGGGAGCTAGTTATGGGGGATACTCCGTGTACATGCTTGCCGGTATTCACGAGAACAGATTCAAAACTTTTGTAGCACACTGTGGGCTCTTCAATTTGGAAAGTTGGTACGGTACTACAGAAGAACTATTCTTCGCCAACTGGGACCATGGAGGTCCATACTGGTTACCTGAAAACAAAGAAAACTATAAGAAAAATAGTCCGCACAACTATGTTCAACATTGGAATACACCAATAATGGTGATCCATGGTGGAATGGATTATCGTGTTCCGGAGTCTGAAGGAATGCAAGCTTTTCAAGCAGCTCAATTACTTGGACTTAAAAGCCGTTACCTTTATTTTCCTACCGAAAGTCATTGGGTACAAAGTCCACAAAACAGTGTTTTATGGCAGCGAGAGTTCTTTGAGTGGTTGGCTGAGGATTTGAAACCTTAGAAAATTTGTTCAATAGGTTTAAATAATTACTTTTGTTTTCTTTAATTCTTTTGAATTTTCTAGAATAAATGTGGCAGAGAATAGCGAATACAATCCTTAGAAACCGTTTTTTCATTTTGGGCATCATTGCGTTGCTCACGGTGTTCTTCGGTTATTACGCTTTTACGAGCCTAAAATTAGAAAACAAGTACGGAATCGTTTTACCCAAAGATTCTCCGACGACCAGAAATTACAGTCAGTTCAAATCGATGTTTGGCGAAGATGGTGGAACTTTGGTCTTGGCTATTCAAACCGATTCGTTATATACACAAGAGAATTTTCTGAAATGGAAGGAACTAGGCGATTCCATCTTGCAATTTGACGGGGTTGAATCTGTAATTTCAGAAGCCACCTTGTTTACCATAAAAAACAACATTCAAGAACAGAAATTCGATGCACATCGCATCTTTTCGGATGTTACTTTTCAAGAAAAATCAATCGATTCCATAAAACGAGAAATTCGACAAAATCCAGTGTACAATAAGTTATTGTACAACGATTCAACGCACGTTTCTCTTTTAATGGTAAATATTGAAGAACGTTTTCTTCAAGACCAGAAAAAATCGAAAGTTGTATTAAACATTGAAAACTTAGCCAAATCGTACGAACAGTACTTTGGTAAAATGCACTTCGCCGGTTTGCCACACTTGCGTGTTGTAATTGGTAAACGTATCCAAAGTGAAATGTATATTTTCATTGGATTATCCATCCTGGTTACTTCCATCCTACTGTTTCTATTCTTTCGCTCGCTTCGTGTGGTGTTCATTTGTAACACAGTTGTAGTGATTGCCGTGATCTGGGCGATGGGAAGTATGGGGTTCCTTGGATTCAGACTTTCTATTTTGATGGCGTTGATTCCGCCGTTAATGATCGTGATCGGTATTCCAAACTGTATTTTCCTTATGACCAAGTTCCACCAGGAAGTGCAGGATCACGGAAATAAAGTAAAGGCCCTTTCCAGAGTAATACAGAAAATAGGTACGGCCACTTTTTTAACCAATTTCACCACTGCAATAGGGTTTTTAACTTTCGCATTTACCAATTCGGAGAAATTGATGGAGTTCGGAATTTCTGCCTCCATGAACATCATGATGGTATTCGTTCTTTCCATCTGTATATTACCGATTATTGCCTCATTTTCTAAAACACCTAAAGAACGTCACTTAAAGCACCTCGACCGCAAATTGGCTGTCGGTTTGCTTAATAACCTCGTTTATCTTGCCCAATACAAAAGGAAGTGGGTTTACCTTGTAACCGTTATTGTTGTAGTGGTAAGTTTTATTGGGATGTCGCAGATCGAAGCTACAGGTAATGTTACAGGTGACTTACCCGAAAATGACCAGATCCTCAAAGACGTTCAGTTCATGGAAAAGCATTTTACCGGTGCCATTCCTTTCGAAGTGATGATCAATTACAAGCAAAAAGGTCGCTTGTTTAAAAGATCTACCCTAGAAAAGATCGAAGAAGTACAACATTTGTTTGCACAGGACACTCTATTTTCAAAAAGTATTTCCATTGTCGACTTTGTAAAGGTGGTGAATATGGCTTATCATGGCAATAATCCGGAGCAATATGAACTGATCTCGAATCGCGACAAGGCTCGTTTGAAAAAATACATGGACAACTTCGACATGACCAATCCAAACGCCGGAAATTTATCGGTAAAAGAGTTGGTGGACACTGCACGAACTACAGCGCGTATCCGTTGTCAAATGAAAGATCTTGGATCATACGAAGTGTATGAGAAAGTGAACAGGTTCAAATATCGTATTGACACTATTTTGAATCCTGAGAAGCCTGATATTGAAAAATATTATAAAAAGTATAGCAAAGGAAAAGGTGAATATTTAGATTCCTTACTTGCATTTCCGGGTATTTACAACAGTTTGACGGCAGAATTATCAAAAGGTGATGCAGATCTACAGTATCAATTCGATAGTGATCCTGAACTAGTTCTTACTTATAAGGATAAACCTAATTTCAAGCAAGATCTCAGAAATGCCATCGATAATGAATATTTCGATATCACACTAACCGGAACGTCGGTTGTTGTTTCTGAAGGAACGCGTTATCTGGTCATAAATTTAGTAACTAGTTTACTTTTTGCCATTGGTTTTATCGGTATTCTCATGGCAATACTCTTTAGATCATGGAGAATGGTATTGGTTTCTATGGTGCCGAACTTGATACCGTTGATCTTTACTGGTGGTATTATGGGATGGTTTGGAATACCATTAAAACCATCAACGCTCTTAGTATTTAGTATCGCCTTTGGAATTTCCGTGGATGACACCATTCACTATTTAGCGAAATATCGTCAAGAATTGAAATCAAAACAATGGGATCTTAAAGAATGTGTGATCTTGGCTATCCGTGAGTCTGGATTAGGTATGTTCTATACTTCGATCATCCTTTTCTGCGGATTCTCAGTTTTCACTTTCTCGCAATTCGGTGGAACACAGGCTTTGGGATTACTTATCTCTCTTACGCTAATTGTGGCCATGGTTACCAACTTGGTGATTTTGCCTTCATTGTTATTGACACTTGAGCGAAAATTGACAACAAAATCTTTCGAAGAGCCCTATTTTGAAGCTTACGAAGAAGGTAGTGAACTCGATTGGGACGCGCTGGAATTTCCTGATGAAAATGAGGAAGAATCAGGCAATGAACACAAGTATTAAACACTTTGAACCAATCCGCTAAAAAATAGTCATGAAAGGAATAATACTCGCCGGAGGTTCCGGAACACGACTGCACCCACTTACACTTGCTGTATCGAAACAGCTCATGCCGATATACGACAAACCGATGATCTATTATCCGTTGTCGATACTGATGAGTGCAGGAATTCAGGAGATTTTAATCATTTCTACACCACACGATCTTCCACATTTCGAAAAGCTTTTGGGCGATGGAAAATCACTAGGTTGTGAATTCCATTATGCCGTGCAAGAAGAACCTAATGGTCTTGCGCAGGCTTTCGTGATCGGTGAAGAATTTATCGGAGATGATAAAGTTGCCTTAATACTTGGTGACAATATTTTCTACGGTGTTGGGATGGATACCTTACTGAAAAACAACAACGATCCCGTTGGCGGCGTAGTATATGCTTATCACGTGAGTGATCCACAGCGATATGGTGTGGTTGAATTTGATGATAACATGCAGGCAATCTCCATTGAAGAAAAACCGCTAAATCCGAAATCAAATTTTGCCGTCCCCGGACTTTACTTCTACGATAACAGCGTTATTGACATTGCTAAGAAATTGAAGCCTTCAGCACGAGGAGAATATGAAATTACGGATGTTAACGCTGAATATTTACGTCGTGGTTTATTGAAAGTCGCAATTTTGGACAGAGGTACTGCTTGGCTCGACACAGGGACATTTACTTCGCTTATGCAAGCCGGACAATTCGTTGAGGTGATTGAAAAACGTCAAGGACTTAAAATAGGATGTATCGAAGAGATTGCCTATTTGAACGGATACATCACCAAAGAACAATTGATCGAACTTGCGCAGCCATTGACAAAAAGTGGGTACGGAACCTATTTATTGAACCTTATTAAAGAATAATGCAATTTCTTGACTCGTATAATAGCTATATAGAAAAACAAATTTCTGATATTCCTTTTCCGAAACAACCCGTTAATTTATACGAACCATTGCGTTATTTCATGCAACTTGGAGGAAAAAGAATTCGCCCTGTGCTTACTTTATTGGGGACAGAGCTATTCGACGGTAAAAAAGAGGATGCACTGTCGGCAGCATTGGCCGTTGAAGTGTTCCACAATTTCACATTGATCCATGACGATATTATGGATGAGGCACCAACACGCCGTAATCAGCCAACGGTGCATACCAAATGGGATCAAAATATTGCGATCTTGTCTGGTGACGTTCTATTTGTGAAGGCATTTCAATTGCTATCCAATCAAAAAATAAATCACTTGCCCGACATCCTTCAGTTATTCAATCAAACAGCCATTGAAGTTTGTGAAGGTCAACAGCTGGATATCGACTTTGAAAAGAGACGTGACGTTGGATTGGATGAGTACATTGAAATGATCCGTCTCAAAACCTCCGTTTTACTTGGCTGTGCCTTGGAAATGGGTGCTGTCATTGCCGATGCTTCTGCTGAACATCGCCAGTTAATTTATGATTTCGGTCAACACATTGGTATTGCTTTTCAGATACAGGATGATATACTCGATCTATACGCTGATCCGGAAAAATTCGGGAAACAAGTTGGTGGTGACGTGATATCCAATAAAAAAACGATCCTTTCCATCAAAGCCAAAGAGTTGGCATTTGGAGAACAACTGGACACCTTGGAGGAGTTACAAAACGAGACCAATCTGGAATTAAAAGTAAGGACAACCAGATCTATTTTTGACACGATCGGTGTGCGTCAGTATGCCGAAGATATGATGCAAAGTCATTACGACAAAGCCATGAGTTCGCTAGAAGCCATTAAGGTAGAGGATCAAAAAAAGGATCATCTTATTCAGCTCGCCAAGTACCTGATGCAAAGAGAAGTATAGGTGCCCAAGTTTCTTTAGTAAATTGCATCTATTAAAGAAAAATTTCTTGACGGATTCTCAATTTATCAGTGCACTTAAAAAAGGTGATCAAATTGCCTTTCGTCAACTTATAGATCAATATTCGAAAACAATTTACAACTTATGTCTTAGCATTCTTCAAAATGAAGAGGACGCTGAAAGTGCTACGCAGGAAAATTTCATCACTATTTTTGCTTTAATAAAGATCACCCCTGTATACGGAGTAATTTAACTCAAAAGTGCGATACTATATCAGTAATCAAAATACTTTAAATTGAATTCAAAAAAAAAATCCCCGAAGTAGTTCGGGGATTTTTTTTATTATTTGTACTCAGGGAATAAACTCAATATTCCTTCTTCGGAAGCCGAGCAAATACCTCGTTCAGTTATTAATTTGGTGACAAGATGAGCCGGAGTAACATCGAAGCCATAGTTACTAGCCTTTGTCGTTTCAGGGCAAATCAATACAGAATCTATTTTGCCTGAAATTCCTTTGCCAATAACGAAGCGCACTTCATCCTGATTTCTCTCTTCGATTGGAATTTCACTTAAACCGTCACGAATGTTCATGTCCAG
>JBFHIN010000132.1:0-5977 GCA_041596415.1 Crocinitomicaceae bacterium
CAACTCACGTGGGAAGATCTAAAGATACATTTCCTATTTACCCCAATGAACATTTGGTAATTTCAATTATACCTGATAAAACAGGTGAATACCCTATTCACGATCATAATCTTGTCGCTGTTAATGGCGGAGGTGTGTATCACGCAGGGATGTTAACCTCAATTCTAGTAGGACCATGAGAAAATGCCATATTCTTTTTGCCCTTTTAATCGGTTTTTGCGTTTTCTCAAACGCAACTGCACAGATCGACTACACAAAATTGATCGTGGGTAGAAGTATAGGTACGCACACTTTTGATGACGGAACTCAAACGCGCTTGTTTGGATTTTCAGAGTCATTAGGTGCTCCTGTAGCAATTCCGGGACCGACGATTCAGATAAACAGCGGCGATAGCGTTAAAATTGATTTCTGGAACGTATCGCAAGGTGCTCCACATACCATACACTTACACGGGCTCGACGTAGACCAGCAAAATGACGGTGTTCCGATGCTTTCTTTCGAAGTGCATCACATGGAACATGGTTACTATTATTTCAAAGCGCCGCATCCGGGAACATACTTGTACCATTGCCATGTTGGATCCTCTATTCATCTTCAAGCCGGTATGTATGGCATGATCATCGTTCGACCAACGAATGGAAATCCTTTGTTAAATTGGGATGGTGGTGAAACTTACGACCGTGAATTCAGTTTGTTCGCAACTGAAATAGATACCACATGGCACAATGACACTATTCTGGATCAGGAGCATGACATGATGAATCCAACACCACTTTACGTTCCTGAAAAATATGAACCTCAATATTTCTTGATCAACGGGAAAAATGGAACACAATTGACAGATCCGGCGAACTTTCTTTTTGCACTTAAAAATGAAAAGGTATACATGCGTCTAACCAACTTAGGATATTACGGAGCGCGCTATACATTTCCTTCAGGAGTTGGTGCCAGAACTGTGGCTTCGGACGGTCGTCCTCTGCCAACTGAGGTACTTGAAAATACGATCGAGGTGCTTCCGGGAGAACGTTATGAGTGTTTTATACAATTGGGTACAGATCAGTTTTATACCGTCGGAGTCGAACATTTCGATCTTAATACACAAGTGATCTCATCCTCTCAAAACGTAACCATACAGACTTCCGCACTAGACGTGGATAAATTGATTGATTCTGAACTTACCATTTATCCAAATCCGTCAGAAGGAATTTTTCATCTTTCCGGTGCGCACATTAACGCAGCATACTCGGTTTTTTCACCTGACGGAAAAATGATCTATGAAAGTTCAAGTACC
Organism: Crocinitomicaceae bacterium; assembly: GCA_041596415.1. GTDB lineage: Bacteria > Bacteroidota > Bacteroidia > Flavobacteriales_D > Crocinitomicaceae > M0103. The sequence continues at coordinate 1,292 of JBFHIN010000132.1, forward strand.
GTTTTGGATCTTAGCGCTTTCGCATCGGGTATTTATTACTTAAAATTCAAGGAAAAGACCTACTTGTTAAATAAGTATTAGCGGAAATCCTTCATATACGTCGTATCTGTCAACGCTTTCAAAAACGATATAAGCTGTCGTTTTTGTATATCCGTGATAACAAATGGCTTGACCAAAGGATCTTTATTTGAATGGTCCTCCCCTCCTTTTGCATAATGATCTATCACATCACTCAATGACCCCAAACTACCGTCATGCATGTAAGGATACGTTAATTCAATATTTCTAAGTGTGGGAACCTTGAATTTACCGATATCAGTCGAGTCGTTGTTAATGCGAAAACGACCATTATCTTTTCCATAATCTGCATACAACCCATTATTTCTCGCTTCATAATTGGTAAAAAACGGCTCGTGGTGACACTTTGTACAAGCTAAAACCTCAGAGAATAGGTGGTATCCAGCCAACTCGTCCTTGTTAAGCGCTTTTTTATCCCCTTTCTTATAACGATCAAACTTTGAATCCTGACTGATCAACGTTCTTTCAAAAGTGGCAATACTTCTGGTCAAGACATATGGATCAAAATCACGATTAAAGATCTTTTTTGCGGCCTCTTGATATTCGGGAATCTTTTGCAGCTTCTTGATGAGATCGCCCATTTTCATATCCATCTCCACATGCTCCTGAATGGGTACAATCACTTGCATTTCTAATGTTGGCAAGTGCGCATCGAACATAACCGTTTTTAGAAATGCTGCATTCAAAAGTGTAGGTGAATTGCGTTCCGTTCTCCGCCCCATCACGCCTTCACTTTGTGGTAAACGATCAGTAAAAGCATATTCGGGAATATGACAACTAGCGCAAGATACCGTGTTGTTCGTGGAAAGACGTTTGTCAAAAAACAATTGTCTACCTAAGGCAGCTTTTTCTTTGGAATACTGATTATCCTCAGGAAAAGGAATTTCTGAAAAATTTGAAGTAGAAGAGCTTGAAGTGCGACACATGGTTAACAGAACCGGAAAGCATAGCATTCCGATCATCCCAAATGTCCCTATTCCCTTTAATGAAAACAATTAACGCATTATTTTAATCGACTTAAGTCTGGCTCCGGAATTATTCAGTAATTCAAAATCATATAGTCCGTTTTTCAACCCACTAAGCGAGACACTGCCACTTACTCCACTCACTTTATCATCGCGAATAATTCTTCCCGAAATATCAGTGATTCTAAATGAACTTACATCCTTCATCTTATTCCAATATACGCTCAACACTTCACCGTTTTGATTAAAATATAAGTTACCATTGTTTGACAATTCAGCAATAGACGCCGTTGCATTGGCTGTAAAAACAGGCTCAGTTTCCACATTCTTCATCACTTCTCCGTTGTATCCATTGGTACCGTGTAAAATAGAGACACTGGCCAAAGGAATATCTTTCAGCCATTGATCTAAATTGCAATCTACATAAAGATCAACTTGATCCGCTGTGGTAGCCGTTGGAGTTATGGGTAAATAAACCGTTTTATAATTGACATTTCCTAAATTATGTAATTCATAGTAAGTATCTACCGTTCCATTACCGTCTGAATCAACATCACCTCCAACTACCATGTGCATATAACCTGCTGACCATCCCCAATGCATCGAAGGGTCTTGAAAACTCAACGGATGTCCAACAGGATAAGCAGAAATATCAATAGCATCAGCACCTGCATTCGTATTTAAATTCGGTGGAACGCCAATAGAAAAATTGATTTGTTCAATGTTGTTCACATTCGTTAGGTACCCAAGATACAAGACGAAATTAGACGTATTCACGAAGAAAACAGTATCTGATAGATTTGTCACTTGTCCCATATCATGTACTATTTGAACTCCTGACACGTAATAATTGAAATGATCAACATTAAACTTGATTCCATCTTGTCCTGTCACATCACTCGCCAGAGACAACTGAGATCCGGCAACTTTAGGAGTCAATGTCAAAAAAACATTTTTTTGAGCCGTAATCAACGGGCTAACAAATAGTATAAAAGCAATAGCTAATAATCTCATTCTTATTAATTTTTATGTGCAATATAAAGTATTTCTCCCTTTTGTATCCTATAACGTTCCAACAATTTTTCGTCGTACTTGGATTCCTTATCGTACGCTTCAACACTAAAACCTGCTTTTCTTAACCAATCTGGATAATCTCTACCAAACAAACGAACGTGATCCTTCTGCCAAAAATGCTTTTCACGCTCTTCGGGACTAGTGATTGATGGATCCTCATAAGTATTCTCACGTGTATTATCCAAAGGGACTTGCATAATCCCCCAACCTCCAGGTTTCATTACCCGATACAATTCTCGCATACATTGGTGTGCATCCTCAACGTGTTCAAGTACGTGATTACAAAAGACCACATCAAAAGAATTATCCTCCAAAGGAATGTGGTGAAGATCGAAGTGAAGATCAGCCAAGGGGCTTTCCAGATCGCCGGTAACGTACTTCAGATTTTTCTGTTTCTTGAAAAGTGAATGAAAACACTGTTCTGGTGCAATGTGCAAAACATCCAATTTTTCAGCCGTAAAGAAGTTGGAGTCATTTTTAAGGTACAACCACATCAAACGGTGTCGCTCCAGCGTAAGGTCATAAGGACACAAAACATTTTCTCTATGCGCCACAGATGAACCATAAGATAGAAATTTGGAAAAGGATTTCTCACACACCGGACATTCCACTTTATCGCCTTTATAAAGAATCGGCGCTATCTTTTTAAAAGGATAGCTTAGGCGTATTAAAAGCGGCCTTGGCAGATTGTTCAACAAGAACTTATACAGTTTTTTCATAGAAATGCAAAGTTAAGGAAAGAATAAACAGTATAAACCAATACGATGGCATTCTTAAAACTTTTATTTTTACACCAAAATTTAGAAAAATGAACCGTTTACTATTCATTCTATCGTTGATACCCATGATAAATCAGGCCCAAGTTACCAACAAATCAAAAGTACAGGCACCCGTCGCTACAAAAATACCAAAGCAACTTGTGATGCATGGACATACGAGAATCGACAATTATTTCTGGATGAACGAAAGGGATTCCAAGCCAGTTCTGGATCACTTAGCCCTTGAAAACGCGTATACGGATGCCTATTACAAGAAATTGGAGGGATTGAAAAACACCTTGCTCAAAGAATTTAACGAGCGTATCGACCCGAATGATCAGAAAGCACCTTTCGTAATGAACAAAAGAACGTATCAGATCCGCAACCTGGAAGGAAAAGATTATGAAGTGATCTACCTTTTGGACGGTAAAAAGGAAAGTGTTTTCTTCGATGAAAATGAACGAGCTAAAGGTAAATCATTCTATTCATTGGCTGATTGGAGCCCATCGCCGGACAATTCAATGTTGGCAATAAGTGAGGATTTTGTTGGTCGTCGTAAATATACCATTACTATAAGAAGTAATAAAAACGGAAAGTTTCTGGCCGATCAGATCAAGGATACGGATGGCAGCATCGTTTGGGCCGAGGACAACAAAACGTTCTTTTACGTTAAAAAAGATCCTCAAACACTACGCGAATTCCAGGTCTATCGCCATGAGTTGGGAACAAGTCCAAAAAAGGATGTATTGGTATTCCAGGAAAATGATGAACGTTTTGGTGTAGCCATCGGAAAGTCTACGAATAACCAATATATTTTTATCCACTGCTACAGCTCCACTACAACAGAAATGAGCTATATTGATGCAAAAATGCCGGCTGCAAATCCTACTGTTTTCATTCCGCGTGAAAAAGGTCATATTTATGAGGTCGACGTGCATGAAAAAGGGTTTTATATTCTGAGTAACAAAAATGCGGAGAACAAACAGGTTCTTTTCTCGCCTTCACTTCCTATTCAACTGGATAAGTGTACCATGATTTACAAGCACGATCCGGATGTGTTGATCGAAAGTATGTTGACGCTTAAAAACTATTTTATCACTGAGACTAGAGAAAATGGTTTGCGCAAAATCAAGGTGCTCAATTTGAGTTCAGGTAAGTCAAACGCTATTTCATTCAATGAAGAAACGTATTATACAGGACTGGCTGTAAATGACGATTACGAGGCAGAGGACCTGTTCTATACCTATAATTCATTAACCACACCTTCAACTGTTTTTAAATACCATTTAAGCAATCAGACACAAAGTCTTTGGTTTAGAAAAGAATTGTTGGACAAGAATTTTTCTTCTGATAATTATGTTTCAGAAAGAATTTGGGCAACCAGCAACGATGGACATAAAATCCCGGTTTCGATAATCTACAAAAAAGGAACAGATATTTCAAAAGCGCCTTGTTTGCTTTATGGTTACGGATCTTATGGTTATACCTTACCGGACGTATTCAGTGCAACACGACTTAGTCTTTTGGACAGAGGTTTCGTTTATGCTGTGGCACACATTCGAGGAAGTAAATATATGGGAGAATCTTGGTATGAAGACGGAAAATTCCTGAAAAAGAGAAATACCTTCACGGATTTCATTAATGCCGCTGAATATCTAGGAATGAAAGGATATTGTGACCCATCGCGCATTTACGCCCAAGGTGGTAGTGCCGGTGGATTGTTGATGGGTGCTGTGACCAATATGGCACCATATCTTTGGAAGGGCATTATTGCGCAAGTTCCATTTGTGGATGTAGTTACAACCATGCTC
>JBFHIN010000133.1:0-5817 GCA_041596415.1 Crocinitomicaceae bacterium
TATACTTTTCCTATTCTTCGAACAATCCAGTTTTATCAATAAGCTGAAATTGATTTTTCACAAACAAGAGGAATACGCTAAGGTGATCACGATCTTGCATAATATCGAAAATGCCATTACACATTACATCGGATTAAAAACGCTGATCAGTCTTATTTCAGCTACACTTTGTTTTGTGACCTTGTTATTCTTTGGGATCAAGTCGCCTCTGCTTTGGGCATTTTTAGTGTTTGTTTTCAACTTTATCCCAATCATTGGACCTATCGTCGCAGTTTTTCTACCCAGTTTTTTCGCGGTCATACAACTGGGTGAATTTACAATTCCGTTGATCCTTTTCTTTATACTTGGATTTATACAGACGATGATTGGATACTTATTAGAACCTAAGCTCATGGGTGATTCATTGAACATAAGTCCACTGGTGGCGCTTATTTCCTTGGCATTTTGGGGTGCGATCTGGGGTGTTACCGGTATGATCGTCAGTGTTCCGATCACTGTTATCCTGATCATTGTTCTTTCGCAGATCAAAAAGACCAGACCTCTGGCCATCCTGCTTTCGCAAAACGGCAAAGTTTAAAACCGATTATTTTATTCCGAAGTGCTTCTCCGCTTCGTCAGCGATGTAACCACCAATTGCCAATGATGCTGTTGCCGCAGGAGATGGTGCATTCAATACGTGGATAGATCTGTCATGATACTCAATTCTGAAATCATCACGTGTATCACCATCTTGAGAAAGTAATAGAGCCCTAACACCTGACCTTCCCGGTTTGATATCTTCCATAGTTAAGGAAGGTACCATACGTTGTAAAGTCTTCAAGAATAAACGCTTCGAAAATGCTCTTCGGTACTCATTGATACCAAAGGACATGTTGTTAAAGAACAAACGCCACGTTCCACCGTAGCTCAAGGCATCAAAAGTATCTTTACACGAAAAGTCTGTTTTGTTGTATCCTTCTCGTTTAAACGTAAACACAGCATTTGGTCCACACTCGATCTCTCCGTCAGTCATGCGTGTGAAGTGAACACCCAGGAACGGGAAATCAGGATTCGGCACAGGATAGATCAGGTTTTTCACCTTGTACTTCGCCTCGTCTGTCAATTCGTAATAATCGCCACGGAAACCAACTACCCTTTCTTTCAGATCAACACCGTCCTTTTTCGCTAATCTATCTGCCTGCAAACCGGCGCAGAACACCAAATGTGTCGCTTCAATATTTCCTTTGTTGGTAACGATCGTTGAATAATCTTCGTGTTTCTCGATCCCGGTAACTTCGTGACCTAATTTCAATACACTTTCCGAATTTTTAGCCAACGCCACTTCTACCATTTTCTCTGTAGCACCTCTAAAATCGATGATCCCGGTAACCGGAACCCAAATTCCACCGATACTTTCAACATAAGGTTCGTGTTCTTTCACCTGCTCAGCACTAATGCGTTCGATACCTTCAATCTTATTTTCAAGACCCGTCTGAAAGATCTTTTCCATGTGCGGTAATTCTTTCTCATCGGTGGCTACAACAACTTTACCACACACATCGTGCTTAACGCCATATTCTTTAGCAAAAGCCACAAGTTCATGTCGACCTTTAATACAATTCGTCGCTTTTAACGATCCTGGTTTGTAATACAAACCTGAGTGGATCACGCCTGAATTATGACCGGTTTGATGATCTGCCAATTGATCCATCTTCTCAATCAAAACGATTTTCAGATTAGGATGTCGCAACTGCAATTTGTAAAAAGTTGCTGCTCCGACTATACCTCCACCAATGATCGCTACATCAAACCTCATATTATTCAGATTTACATTAATTTGGTGCAAAATTAATCAAAGAACGTTGGAACACAACAACCCGGAACAGATAAAAAGCCATCTTCATTTTGAAAACCTCGATGGTTTGCGCTTTTTTGGTGCACTGGCTGTTTTTATTTTTCACATTTTCACGCTTAATCGTGAGATATGGGGTGATTTCACGCAAGGAACAATTTTCAAGATCACGTATAAAATGGCCAATAAAGGTCATCACGGCGTAGGATTATTCTTTGTATTGAGCGGATTTTTGATCACTTATCTGCTGATCAATGAACTAAAAAAAACAGGCAAGATCGGTATTCGCAATTTCCTCATGCGCCGGATACTTAGGATCTGGCCGGTATATTACCTATTGGTGATTTTCGGATTCGCAATTTTTCCACAATTACCTTTTGGACAAGAAACATCTCATTCTTTGTGGATGCACATGTTGTACTTGAGTAACTTCAGCGAGTTGATGTATGGTGTAAATGAAAACCTAAACTTTCTTACGATATCCTGGTCGGTGAGCATTGAAGAACAATTCTACTGGACTTGGATGCTGCTTCTAGCAGTTGCCCCTATGCTCAGGCAACAAAAATTCTTTCATGGGTACTTTATTACTTTAGTAATTGCCTCAGTAATCTTTCGTTTGTTTTTTGCTTACGACGATCGAACCATTTATTTCCACAGTTTAAGCGTCGTGAGTGATCTGGCAATTGGCGGTTTGGCAGCTTATTACGTTATTAAGGGTAAATTAAAGGAATTCATATATAGGTTCTCCCGTTTTCAAATCATGCTATTCTACCTGGTTGGAATTGGATTTATAGCTACTTCCTCTGTTTTTGAACATCCAATTTGGGTAGCTGTTACGCGCATTTCAACTGGTATATTCTTCGCATTTATCATTCTTGAGCAGGCATTCTCTGCGAACTCCTTTATCAAAATGGACCGTCTACCCTATTTTAAATTTTCGGGAAAGATCACTTATGGATTTTACATGTACCACAGCATTTTCATCTACTATTTTTCTATTATCTGGAATAATAATGGCTGGACCGAAAGCATATTCCAATTTCTCAGCTATGCTTTATGTGTATTCGTCTGCACTTATGCGCTGTCGATTCTGAGCTTCAAATGGATCGAAGAACCCTTGTTGCGATTCAAGAAATATTTCAGATAAAATTATTCGTCCAATACGCTTTTATCGGCCTCAGGAACGTTCGACTTTTTAGATTGGTCGGAAAAAATTAGACCGAGCATCATGGCTACAACAGACAATAAGATCACTTGAACAACGAGCGATTTATTAACGGCTATGATCGAATCTTGTGGCGTAATCGAAAAGAATAAAAGGATTGTGATCAATCCACGCGGTGCGATGAACATTAGAGGAGAAACCTGCAGTTTTAATACGAAAAGCATAATGGCACGAACTAAAATTATGGCACCTACAATAGCCAAAGCCCATACGATCGTGTCAGAATTGAGTATTTCTGACGGTTTTAACAAGAAACCAAAAAGCAAGAAAAATAACGTACGTGCCAAAAAGGTAGCTTCAAAAACGATCTCCCTAAATTGATAAACTTCCCGAATTAATTTCTCGGGATGTAATTTTTTAATCCATTCATTCTCCCTGAACTTATCTATGTTTCCGATCGATAAACCGAAAAGCATAATAAACATTAACGCAGGTAAATGATACACCTTAGAAACAGCATAGATCAAAACGATCAAAATCAGGATCGGTCCGAATTTTATATGATGATTCAAGCGACTTAATAAAAAGGATAAACCCACTGTTGCTACAATCGAGATTACTACGATTATCAAAATATTTAGAAAGAAATGAAGAAAAGTTCCTGCATTGAACTGCGTATTTAGCGCAATAAAATTGAAAAATACAACACCAACGATATCCGACAAACTACTTTCGTAGATCACAAAACTCTTTTTCTTTTTTGTCCAGTTACTCACACTTGGGATCGCAATCGCACTTGATATGATACAAAACGGGATAGCGTTCGTTAAACTGACTTTGTATCCAACGCCCAGAATTGTGTGAAAGGAATACGCCAAGCCGAACGCAATAATTAACATAGGAATTACAGCCATAAAAAATGACTTTTTAATGATCGGAATGGTCGATCTTCTCAAATCAAGCTCCAATGCTCCTTCCAAAACGATAAGGATCAAACCAATAGTTCCTAAAATGGGCAAGTAAGCACTTAGATCAGGTAAATTAAGATTGAAAAAATCGGAAATCCAATGCGCTAAATATCCAAGACCAAGCAACAAAATTACCGAAGGAATCCTGGTTTTATTGGATGTCAGATCGAATGCATATCCAATTAAAAGTAAAACGCTGATTACAATAAGTATCTGAATGGTCATGTATTGATTAGTCTTTTCCTTGTCTTTTGAGGCTTCAAAATTAATCTTTTTTTAGAAGATTGAACTTTTGGGACCTAAAGCTTTGGTTAAATTGTATCCTTAATAATCACTTCCCCCGCTTAAAAAGCTGTTCAATCCTTGACAACAATACCAACTCAGATTTGTTCATTTGATTAAAGGATCCTCCCACTTTGATGCACAGATCCAACGCAAATTCTTTGATTTCTATCGTAAACCTGTCGTGGTACTCACGGAATATTTTCTCAAAATTGTCGAATGCTTCCTCTGATTTCACCTCTTGTTTATCCAATAACACCATCATCTTATCGATATAATCCATGGCACGAATGCCAAAAGGATCCTCTTCATCAGCGAAAACTTTCCAGTTTTCGTTAACAAAGTCATGAATGACTTCCTTTTCCTCCGGCATTACTTTTTGATCCGACTTAGCTACGGCGTACACTAAAAATCCTATGGCTTTTGCAATCTGTTCCATACGCAATTATTTGATCTGAAAAATGGGCAATTGAAAATACGTATCCTCTAAGTATTCACTGCGCTGATAAATGAACAATAACTGATCCCAGGACGATTTACTGAAATTAGGATCAACTTTCTTTTTGGCTTCAAAATCATTTTTCAGCTCAGGATTTTCTTTCAGAATATTCACTGCTTTCTCTTCAAAGACATACGGCGAAAAATACTCTTTTTGCTGTAAGTAAGAATCCATGAAATTCCAACGGAAAAAACTATCCTCAGCCCTGCTGGTAAGCACCGACATTAGGTACATTTTGTTTCGTTGATCCGTCGATATGATCACATCACCTTTTTTGAATTGTATTTTCTTAATTGCAAACGTACTTGTAACACCAGAATGAAAAAAGTGTCCTTCGTAAGGTTTTTGCAAGGACTCAAAGCGGGTAATTTGCTCGGTTTGCACAGGAATTGTTGTGTCATTTTGCAACACGCGCATTTCAATAGCATTGGCTTTCAGTCGTGCTATGATTTCTTTCTCTTGCCCTCCAACAATAAAGTAACGTGGAATGACTATTGAGTCTTTTGCGGCAAAATAATGCATGTAAGGAATGAATTTCTTATACGGCTGATCTCGGTGATACTTTAATCGAGGCAAACCCGTCACTTCACTTATCGGATAGGAATGTTTGTACCCTAAAAAAAGCAAACTATCCCTTTTTCCGGTGAGTTCGTAGTCGAACTGAAATATGTCTTGATCCCTTCTGTAATTTTCGGCTTCAAGACGTGCTTTTAAAATATCTTGCTCGTTTTTCTTCATCCAAGCAACTGTCTCCTCCAAGAATTGATGTGTTGCACGCACTCTTTCAGGAAATGGCTTGAGCATATGTGTTTCCAATGTTATGGAAATGGCATCGAACAAGGATGCGTAGCCCATGATGTAGCGGGGAAGATCATTGAAGGCGCGAATACCATGCTCGGGAACGTCGCCAATGAGATCTACGTAGGGTACGATGAACTGTTTTTCTTTTTGCAAGGCTTGAATCACCGCTGGTAAATAATTGCCATAAGTGAGCGCCGCCATCGACGGACTCATTCGTTGCTCAACAGGAGCAATATACGTTAGCGTATGTTGATAATCAGCACCATTGGAA
>JBFHIN010000134.1:0-5770 GCA_041596415.1 Crocinitomicaceae bacterium
GAAAATGAGCGTCCTTTTTTATTAATTCCTGTCGGATATCCGGATGAAAATGCGCTCGTACCAAGACTTACACGTAAAGACAAGGATGAGGTGATAGAATTATATAAGTAAATAATTTTGTTTTTTGCCGCAATGTTTTTTTCTTTGCAGCCTGATTAACCCTTAAAATTAGAAAGAAATGTCTGACATTAAATCAAAAGTAATATCTATCATCGTAGATAAATTGGGTGTTGAAGAAAGCGAAGTAACAAACGAAGCTTCTTTCACAAACGATCTAGGAGCTGACTCTCTAGATACAGTAGAATTGATCATGGAATTCGAAAAAGAATTCAACATCGCTATTCCAGATGATCAAGCGGAAAACATTCAAACTGTAGGAGACGCAATTTCTTACATTGAAGAAAACGCTAACTAATTTAGACGATAGTTATTGTTGAACAAAGATATTCTGTATGGAATTAAAAAGAGTCGTTGTAACTGGGATGGGTGCCCTCACCCCGATTGGAAACACCTTAAGTGAATACTGGGAGGCGTTACTAAGTGGTAAAAGCGGTGCTGCTCCGATCAAGCAATTCGACGCTTCTTTGTTCAAAACACATTTTGCTTGTGAAGTGAAGAACTTCAATGTCGAAGATTTCATCGATAAAAAAGAAGCAAGAAAATTAGATCAATTTTCACAGTACGCCATAGTCTCCGCTTCGGAGGCTATGGAAGATGCTGGTTTGATGGAAGCAAATCCAAATGTAGATCGCATTGGTGTGATTTGGGGTTCAGGAATTGGTGGATTGAAAACTTTCCAGGATGAAGCGCAAAACTTTTTCGCTGGTGACGGTACGCCGAAATTCAATCCGTTCTTTATTCCTAAAATGATCGCGGATATCGCTGCGGGTCATATTTCCATTAAATATGGTTTGAGAGGTCCTAATTACGTGACCGTTTCTGCCTGTGCATCGTCAACGAATGCTATTATTGACGCATTCAACTTGATTCGTTTAGGAAAAGCCGATGCCATTGTAACAGGTGGTTCTGAAGCTGCCGTAAACGAAATGGGTATGGGAGGATTTAACGCTTTGCGTGCGCTTTCTACCCGAAACGATTCTCCTGAAACTGCTTCTCGTCCATTCGATCTTGACCGTGATGGTTTTGTATTAGGTGAAGGAGCAGGTGCACTTATTCTTGAAGAATACGAGCACGCTATAAAACGTGGAGCAAAAATTTATGCCGAAGTGATCGGCGGTGGAATGTCGGGTGATGCTTATCACATGACAGCTCCACACCCTGAAGGTTTAGGTGCTAAGAACACCATGCTTGCAGCCATAGATGACGCAGGTATCAAACCGGAAGATATCGACTACGTAAATGTACACGGAACATCAACGCCTTTAGGGGATGTTGCCGAAGTGAAAGCAATACAACAAGTTTTTGGCGAACATGCCTACGATCTAAATATCAGTTCAACCAAATCCATGACAGGCCATTTATTAGGGGCTGCAGGAGCCATTGAAGCAATTGCTTGCGTTATGGCCGTGAAGAATGATATCGTACCACCTACCATTAATCATTTTACAGACGATCCTGAATTGGACAATAAGTTGAACTTTACGTTCAACAACGCACAAGAACGAGTTGTAAATGTGGCCCTATCCAATACTTTTGGTTTTGGGGGACACAACACGAGTGTTATTGTGAAAAAATTTAATGGTTAGAAAAACTGAGATTACCTTTTTTCAATAAAAGACGTTCCCAAGAGGAATTAGATCTTATCCTCTTCATGGTACAACGCTTCGGGTACCGCCCAGTCAATCTGCACTACTTTGAGCAAGCAGTAACGCATAAGTCTATTGTAAATGACGGTCAGCAATCCAATGAAAGACTGGAGTTTTTAGGGGATGCTATCTTAGATGCCGTGATTGCCGAGTATCTCTATCAGCGATTCCCAACTGAAGACGAAGGATACCTCACCAAGATAAAATCAAAAGTCGTAAGTCGTAAAACACTGGCGGATATTGCCGAAGCCATGGAGATGCGAAAAATTCTGCGCTATCACAGCAAAAGAACCATTCACATGCCCACCATTGAAGGCAACGCATTCGAAGCAGTGATGGGCGCAATTTATCTCGACGCCGGTTATGCTGCAGTTAAAAAAAGCATTAACCATCACGTCTTCAGAAAGTATGTCGATCTGAACAGAATTCTGGAAGAAGAAATCGATTTTAAATCGAGATTATTTATTTGGAGCCAAAAAAATAAGCTGCAATTGGAATTTGAAGTGATTTCTGAAACGAATAATGGTGGTAATTGGTCGTATACCGTGATGGTAAACATCAATGGGATCAACTATGGACGTGGTATTGGCTCTTCAAAAAAAGCTGCTGAACAGGTGGCGGCAAAGGAAACGCTTGAATTGATGGGCGAGATCTAAGACTTGCTCAGTAAATATGTGAGCAGCTGTAAAAGTATTTCTTGCCTGTTTTCATTCTCGAATCCACAGTAAAAGCGTGAGTAACCTCCGTCAATAATAATTTTTCCACCTAAAATTTCACCTGCAGAGATCAGAGGCTCATCTGAAACCCAGGCCAAAACCTGAAGACGAAAATCCAAGGGAAATGCAACCGTAGTAGTTCCGGAAGGTATTACTTCAGCTTTTATCACAGCATTTTTTTCGGTCACAACTGCGTAATCCTGAGAAAAATCGCCCCAGCTTTCTTTTTGAAAATATCTATTCGTCAACAAATTACCTTCCGATTGAAGTGGCCAATTTTCCAAACCAATATATATTCCTTTACCTTGCAACAAAAACTTTTCGATGGCCTCATAATGCTGTGCACCAAATTGACCTGAAGAACCCGAGAAAATAAAAATTGCTGCGAAGGAATCCAGTGCAACAGGAAGTTGGTCGAATCTTTCAACGATATAGTTGCTATCATTAAAACAAATCTGCGAATAGTTGGCAACGAAGGCGATCCTTTTTTGAGCCTGAAGGGTAGAAACATTCAAGATCGAAGTGATTAGGAAGAGGATCAATTTGTACATGTTCTTGGATACAATTATTGTTGTATTGAGTTCATTTTTTTAATTTTTTACCTTAAATTCATGTAACAACGAAAAACATGAATACAGCTGAACTTGGAAGATATGGAGAAACACTGGCCGAAGCCCACCTATTAGAAAAAGGATTCAAAATAGTGGAGAAAAATTTGCGATTTAAAAAACTGGAGGTAGATCTCGTGGCCATGAAAAATGATCTATACATCTTTGTTGAAGTGAAGACTCGACAAACGGCCGAAATAGGAGAACCATGGATGGCAGTTACGAAACATAAACAACGTCAAATTATTCAAGTAGCTGACCATTATTTAAAAGTGAACGACATTGAAAACGAAGCACGTTTTGACGTCATATCGATTGTTCACAATCAATTTAGAACGAATATTGAGCATATAGAGAACGCCTTTTATCCGTTGGTGTAAGATAAATTATTTTGGCGTATCTTTGCCCAATAATTCTGCTCGTGATGAACACAAACAAAAAAGGAGGTAGTCCAAAAGGACGTCCCTCATCAAAGAGAACCGCGAATACCGGTCGAAATAAATCAACTTCGGAAAATAAGAGAACTGCTGAGTCGGCAAAAAAGAAACCAGCAACCGGAGCTAACCCTAATCAAAGTGTTGAAAAGAAAGATGTCTCATCCAGAGACAAACGCAAATACATTGATTTTAAAGAAAAGGTTAAAAAAGGTGATCCATTACCGTCATTCAATGACAATGAAATACGCCTAAATAAGTTCTTATCAAATGCGGGCATCTGTTCCAGAAGAGAAGCTGACGTTTTAATACAAAGTGGTGTTGTAACCATTAACAATGAGATCGTTACTGAACTTGGATACAAGATCAAGCCGGGTGACGTAGTAAAATATGACGGTGAAACGATAAATGCTGAAAAGAAGCGTTACGTTTTACTTAATAAGCCAAAAGGTTTTATCACCACTATGGATGATCCTTACGGGAGAAAAACGGTAATGGGATTGGTGAAAAAAGCTTGTAGAGAACGTATCTATCCGGTGGGTAGATTGGACAGAGAAACGACAGGACTTTTATTGTTTACTAATGACGGTGATCTGGCCAAAAAGTTAACACATCCGAAGCATAGAGCTTCAAAAATATATCATGTGGAATTGAATAAACCGGTGAAACTGGAAGATATTGAACACATGAAAAAAGGATTGGATTTGGAAGATGGGCGCTCTAATTTTGATGAAGCTGAATACTTGAAGGATGGGAACAGTAGAGAGATCGGTGTGGAAATCCATTCGGGAAAGAACAGAATTGTTAGAAGAATGTTTGAATCTAAAGGATACGAAGTTGTAAAATTGGATCGTGTACAGTTTGCAGGGTTGACCAAAAAGGATCTACCACGTGGAATGTACCGTCATCTGTCAGAAAAAGAAGTTGCATTTTTAAAAATGTCTTGATGAAATTTAAGTTTGGCTTTTTGTTTTTAATGGCATCCGTAATGCTGTTTTCATGTAAGGATAAAAATGATACAGGTTCTGTGAATCCTTACGCTGAATATTTTTATCTGGTAGATTCGGTGCCCAAAATCTATTTGTATCGTGATGTCGCCAATGGTCTTGATGAACAGTTTCATAGAATCTATGCGATAAAAGATTCTGAAGGGAAACATGTTATTGTAGAAATCTACGCTACAGACGGCAGGATCATTGAAGCACTGAATTATAATGTTGATTCCCTTGATGTTATGGATCATATGGTGGTGAATCGGAATTTAGAAAAGACAAAGGCAGAGCTCTTTAGAACAAAATTAATCCCAATGAAGGCGAATGAAGAAGTTTGGTTCGCCAGTCGTTTTCAGGGCTTTTTGGATTCTACCCTAATTCTAAAGGAGATCAAAAGATCAACAGACGGTAAGGAGATTAAGCATACGGTTTTGGACGATGAAGTGCCAACAATCGTATTTAAAGATCATATTCGACTGACAAACTTCAATCCTTTTACCCAAAAGGAAAATGTTCTTGAAGGAGATGCTGTCAATTATTTTGCAAAAGGTTACGGCCTAGTGGAGTGGCACACAACGGATAAAAAGACACATTATCGACTCGAAAAGGTGATGTCTCAGGCTGAATGGGTTAAAGTCATAACACGATAAGTTCATCGCATGCGATTCTTAGTTGTCATATTTTCCCTTTGTCTTGCATTTTTAGCGGCAGCACAGAGGGGCAAAAAGAAACCTAAGACTTCTTATAACGAAGGTACCATGTTCGTTTACTACGGTTTTAATCGTAGTTTTTATACGAGTAATGATTTAAAATTCATAGGTCCGGGGTACAATTTTACGCTCGAAGGAAGCCAGGCCAAGGATCAGCCATCACCACTTAACTCAGGTGTCTATTTTAATCCCTTGAAATTGACTGTTCCTCAGTATAACCTGAGAATGGGGTATATGATCAAACCACATTTAGCACTTTCTTTGGGTTACGATCACATGAAATATACCTTGAAAGACAATAATCATGTGTTGCTTTCCGGAACGATAAGTCCGGGTGTGGATACTATCAATGATTGGCAAGGAGATTACAATGGCTTTCCGGTAGTGCTTGATCCGAATAAATTTAAGTATGCTAATTCAGGAAGTGTGAATTACATACGATTTGAGATTTCTCGTGTGGATCAATGGTATACCATGGGTAAAAAAGATTGGCTGGCAATATCGACCGTCCTGGGTTTAGGGACCGGTCCGTTATATACAGTGA
>JBFHIN010000135.1:0-5705 GCA_041596415.1 Crocinitomicaceae bacterium
ATCAATTGTTGACGCTGTTCGCGGTACAAATTGTAGATCGTGTAGAAGTTTTCTTTAAGCGCTTTAAAGTCCTTCGGATCGTAATTTTCACCCTTTTCTTCGGCTTCAAGCTGTGCAATTTGATCCTTTCTCTCTTCGTCGATCAGGTAATCTTCGAATTTGATTTTAAGATCACTTATTTCTTTTCCTACCGTTAGGGTATCCTCATTCTCTGCTAACTTCTTTAAAGCCTCAATCCACTCGTTTTGTACCATAGCTAATGAATAAAATTCAACAATTAAACCGTTTGCACGATGTTAAAGTTGGCAAGTGACACGAACTCTGCAATGCGGTCCTCTACCTCTGTTTTTGTAATAGTTAATAAACGCTCAGTTCCAAATTTCTCCACGCAAAATGAAGCAAGGGCAGATCCGTGTATGATCGCTCTTTTCATGTTTTCGAATGAAGTATCGTCTGTTGCCGCAATATAGCCCATGAATCCGCCTGCAAATGTATCTCCTGCTCCAGTTGGATCGAAAACTTCCTCTAAAGGAAGTGCCGGAGCGAAGAATACTTTGTCTTGATGAAACAACAATGCACCGTGTTCACCTTTTTTTATAATCAGGAACTTAGGTCCCATGGCACGAATTACTTTTGAAGCTCTTACTAACGAATATTCTTTGGAAAGTTGACGTGCTTCTTCATCATTGATGATCAAAACATCAACATGCTCCAACGTTTTTTTAAGATCTTCCAAAGCGATGTCCATCCAAAAATTCATGGTGTCCATGGCAATCAATTTTGGACGTTTTTCCAATCGTTCGATCACAGTTAATTGAACCTGAGGACTCAAGTTTCCAAGCATCAAATAATCAACGCCTTGGTAGCTTTCCGGAATAATTGGGTCAAAATGCTCGAGCACGTTTAATTCCGTTGTAATCGTATCGCGTGAGTTCATGTCGTTGTGGTAGCGACCTGACCAAAAGAACGTTTTTTCGCCAGCTTTGATCTGTAGTCCTTCTAAATCAACACCTTTGTTCGCTAATGTGTTCAACATTTCTTTTGGAAAATCTTCACCAACAACTGAAACGATTTTCTGATCTCTGGTATAAAAAGAGGAGGATAATGCGATGTATGTTCCCGCACCACCAATGATTTTATCTGTTTTTCCGAATGGCGTTTCAATTGCATCAAAGGCAACGCTTCCAACTGTAAGTAAACTCATGCATTTTATTTTAGGTGGCAAAGATACTATATTGAATCGGAATTGAAAATTGTAAACGTTGCTATTTACAATGATTTATAAGCTTTTTACAGTTTAATTGAGGCACCTGAGTATCTTCTTCGGATAATGTGAATAAATAGTGTGGGAAGCTGTAACGAATCCCCACAGCAAGGCGTTAATAAGTTTACTCTAGAGTAGAAAAAACAAAGGACTTAGCGCCTAATTTTGTACAGGATGAACAAGCAGTTGATTTTTAAGGGACTAAAGTGGTTTTTGGGTGTGCTCAGTGGATTGGTTCTGTTGATCACGGTGGTATTGTATGTCTTCAAAGATGACATTTGTGGTATTGTCATTAAAGAGGTCAATAAACACTTGAATTCCACGGTTTCCGTGGCAGATGTGGATCTTACTTTCTGGGGATCTTTTCCGAATGTTTCCGTGGACTTCAACCATGTTTTTATTCAAGATGCTTATAAAAAAGCTACGGTCCACGACACGTTGCTGTACAGCGAACGTATTCGTTTGAAATTTAATCCGCTCGATCTTTGGCATGAAGATTATAAAGTTCAGGCAGTAGAAATACGCCCTGGAACGATTCAATTGAAAGTGAATGAAAAAGGTGAGGTTAATTACAATATTTTAAAACCCAGTGAAGAAAAGTCGGAATCGAATTTTAAGTTTTCCTTGCAACAGGTATCCTTTGAAAAAGTCAGATTTTCGTACAGGAATAGATCGACTCATCAACATTATGCAACACGGGTGGATCAACTTGATCTAAAAGGAGATTTTGATCAGAAACAGTTTACGCTCCATGCGAAAAGTAATTTGAAAGTGTTAAAGGCAAAAAGTGGAGGAGTCACGCTGCTTTCTAATAAACATGCAGCTTTTGATCTTAACGTTGAAGTTGATCGCTTAGCTAATGCTGTGAATTTCCCTAAAGCACTAGTCTATATAGAAAATTTACCTTTTACAATGAAAGGAAAGGTGACACAAGAGGATCTCAATTTTGAGGTACATGCCAATAATATCCAACTTACAGATCTAGCCAAGAACTTCTCGGTGGATCAGGTGGAAAAAGTAAAAGAATTTCATGGTAGCGGCAAAGTATTTTTCGATCTTTTCATTGATGGCAAAATAGCTGCCGTGGAGCCGCCTGCTATTGATTGTGCTTTTGGTATTGATAATGGTGAATTGGTGTTACCGGAGCAGCGGCTAAAACTGAGAAAGATTCACGTGAATGGCGCATACAGTAACAAAGGAGGAGAATCTAAAGAATTTTTAGCGCTAAAACGATTAGAGTTCACAACACCGGGCGGACCTTTCAAAGGTAATTTGATGATTACTCATTTCAAGGCACCAAATTATGTTGGGAATGCTAATGGAATATTGGATCTTAAAGCATTGCATACATTGTTTCAGTTACCGTACATTGATCATGTGAATGGGAATCTGAATTTGCAAACAGACTTCGCATTACAATCAATTATTCAACCCAATGAAAAACTTGATTATAAGATCAATCGTTGTAATGGAAAGGTAGATCTTAACAAAGTGACGGTAAAAATGCTAGACGATAAGCGTGTTTTTACCGATGTCAATGGGGCAATGTATCTGAGAGGTGACGAAGCCGGTATACATGAGGTAGCTATGAAAGTAGATCGTACCGATTTACGATTTAATGGGGTTTTTAAAAATATTATTGCCTACTTCATGCGTGAAGGGAAGCTTAATGCACAAGTAGAAATTGATTCACGTTACTTAGATGTACAAGATCTTGGTTCAACTTCGAAGGAAGAAAAGATCATGGATGGACGTATGTTTGTTTTACCAACCGATATTGAAGCCTCCGTTGCAATGAATGCTGGAACTATAAAATACGAGGACCATCTATTTAAACATGTTATTGGATCAATACAAGTAAAGAATCGTATTTTATCTTTTCCGAGTATACAACTACAAAATGCAGACGCCAACATTCGTGGTAGTTTGAGTATTGAGGAAAGATCACCGGAAATATTTACGATAACGGCTAATGTTGCTTCGGATAACATTCAGATGAAGAACTTGTTTCAGGAATGGGATAATTTTCATCAGGATGTTATAAAATCTGACAATATTTACGGCAAAGTTCAAGCAAAAATGAGCTTTGAGGCGCCTTTCGATCTACGTTCCGGAATTATTTCCAAAGCGATCAGATCAACTGTGTATCTGAAGATAAATGAAGGTCGACTAAAAAATGTAGAAGCATTCAAATCAATAACCGAGAGTTTAAAGGGCAATTCAGCCAAACTGATTTTGGGTAGGGAAAATATTGCTTTGTTGGAGAGTAAACTACTGGATCTGAAATTTGAAACCTTGGAAAATACGTTTGTCATTGAAAACGGCGAATTAAAGATCCCGCAAATGTGGGTGCACTCTAACGTATTGGATATGGAAATATCAGGTCGTCATACTTTTGAAAATTATATTGATTATAAATTCGCTTTTCGTCTACGTAACTTAAAACAACGTAATACGCAAAGTGAATTTGGTATTGAGGAGGATGACGGTACCGGAATGCGCGTTTTTATGCGTATGTATGGCAATTTGGATAATCCAACTATCGTCTGGGATAAGGAAAGTAAAAAGGAACAGGCCAAAGAAACACGAAAAGAAGAAAAACAGCAGATCAAGTCGATGTTGAAGTCAGAGTTTGGCATGTTTAAGAGTGATACCGCAGTCAAAACATTCTCACAAAAAGAGAAACCAAAAGAAGTGATTACCATAGATTTTGGCAATGAGGTCAAGGAGGATCCCTTGGAAAAACAAAAGATCAAAAAGGATACTAAGCTTAAGAATACTTTGAAAGGATGGAAGGAAGAAGCGGAGAAATCTAAAACGGAAGGAATCAAGTTGAATTAACAAATGATGGAAAAACACACCAATGCCCTAATCAATGAAACTTCGCTTTACCTGTTGCAGCATGCACATAATCCGGTAAATTGGTTACCGTGGAGTGAAGAAGTTTTTATTCAAGCACGAGAAGAAAATAAATTGGTGTTGGTGAGCGTAGGATATTCTGCCTGTCACTGGTGCCATGTTATGGAGAGGGAGTGTTTTGAAAATGAGGAAGTCGCTAAGTTAATGAATGAGCATTTCATATGTGTAAAGGTGGACAGAGAGGAACATCCCGATGTGGATCAAGTGTATATGACTGCGGTTCAATTGATGACACAACGCGGTGGATGGCCGTTGAATTGCTTTACGCTGCCTGATGGTCGCCCGGTTTATGGTGGCACCTATTTCCCGAAAGAGCAGTGGATGCATATTTTACGATCACTGGTGCATACGTATACCAATGAGCCTGAAAAAGTATTGACCTACGCAGAGAATTTGCACGAAGGAATCGTTAAAAGTGAATTGATTGAAGTAAAGGCTACGGGAATAGAAATGCAAAATGAAAAATTGCATGAGTTAGTTTTGCGTTGGTCAAGAAATTTTGATCGCGTTGAAGGAGGCGAAAATAGAGCTCCTAAATTTCCATTACCAAGCAACTACCAGTTTTTATTGAGTTATGGTGTGCAGTACGAAAATTATCCTGTACTCAATCACGTGGAACTTACACTAGATAAAATGGCGATGGGGGGAATATACGATCAAGCCGGGGGCGGATTTTCGCGCTATTCGGTGGATGTGCTCTGGAAAGTTCCCCATTTTGAAAAGATGCTATACGACAATGGTCAACTGATCGGGCTTTATGCTAATGCCTATAAACAGTTCAAAAAGCCTTTGTATAAGAGGATAGTTTATCAAACCATTGAATGGCTCAATAGAGAAATGACAGCGCCCTTTGGAGCTTGTTATTCGGCATTAGATGCGGATTCGGAAGGGGAGGAAGGTAAGTTCTATTGCTGGACTCAAAAGGAATTTGAATCTTTAGTAGGGGAAAAGTTTCCTTGGGCAATCGATTTTTATTCGATCAATCAAAAAGGCTATTGGGAAGAGGAAAAGTATATTTTACTGCGCAAAGAAAATGACAAGGTCTTTGCAGGAAAAATGGGTTGGAGCATGGATAAATTGGAGGAAGAGATTAACCAACTGAATGCATGCTTGCTTGATGAACGTTCTCACCGAGTAAGGCCCGTTAGGGACGAGAAATGTTTGACCTCTTGGAATGCAATGACAATTAAAGGTTTATGTACAGCATATGAAGCTTTTGGTGAAGATGAATTTAAACAAAAGGCGCTACGCATCGGCAAGTGGATCGTAAATACGCAATGGAAAGATAGAGCGAATTTAATGAGAAATTTTGCAGGAGGATCTTCTAAAATTAGCGGCTTTTTGGATGATTATGCATTCACCATTGAGGCATTCGTTCACCTATTTCTTATTACAGGTGATGAACAATGGGCAATTAACGCCAAGGATTTGTTGTTGCAGGCAATAGATAGATTTCAGGACGACAAGAGTCTTATGTTCTATTACACAGAAAAAGACAATTCCTTGATTGCACGAAAAATGG
>JBFHIN010000136.1:0-5645 GCA_041596415.1 Crocinitomicaceae bacterium
AAAGAAAAGGCGCTTGATTCTGCGGTTACCAAAATAAAAGCAGCATTAACAACAATCGTAGGAAAAAGGAGAGACTTATAGTTGATCTGATAAAATGCCAGCGGCAATATTGCAATTCTAAAAGGATTGCAATATTTGGATGACTTTAAGTTTCAAGAGCATGCCGCTACATTTATTTCTTAATGTATTACGCTCATAAAATAGTCGTAAGATTAAGTTATAGCTTGGCTTTGCAAGTTTTAAAATACTGACTAGGCTGACGAACAAATATGTCTTTCCGAACTATGGCACAATAAATGATTTGTCCCAGAAAAAGTTCTGATGAAGTCACACTACTGGTTAATCGTTATACTATTTTCTTTTGGATGCCAATCCAAACAAACTGTTCACGAAAAAAAAGAAAACAATCTTGAAGACAATTTGCCGGTAAAATTAACAAATAGAGACATTCATTCTGAAGAGGGAAATGAATACCAAAATGTTGATACAACCTTAAATCTGGTCATAAAAAAAGACACTGCCTATTTTACTAAGGGTCCTAAACTTATCGTTCAAACTTATATCCAACCACGTAGAATATTAAAAGGGCCTAAAGAAAATCCGCAAGAAATTGTTGACAAAGCATTTATTCTCAGTAGTAATTTAATTATACTGAGAGGCGTACTTACTGCCGGTCATTTTTGTCATATTCCAGAAGTAAAACGTATTGATATTTATGATTCTAATGGAAACTATAAATCCATTAAAAACGGAAATAAGAAAAGTAAAGCACTTTTAGGGTTTGACTTTACCAGTAATTTTCTTGGCAACAACTTCTCAAGTCCGGATGGAAGCTGGGGAATAATAACGATAGAAGCAGAAGGCGACTTATTGGGATTCCTCTATGTAAACAAACATGGGGAAATTAAAGAATTAACCTTTGAGAATGATCTTGCAATGCAGGGTTCTTCTTATAATGCTAATTTCCGGAATAACCACCAACTCATATTTGACGATATGAAACGTAATGATTCGATCGTGAAATTGATCATTAACTCTTCAGGAAAAATAAATATTGTAGAACAATGAGTTCTGAATTAGTCTATTTCTAATGGACTAAAACAAGGAAGATTTTAGTATCTTTTGTTCATGTTTGGATGAACAAACTTTACTATTGGACTGAAAAATGATCTTCCCATGTACAACCGACCTATTGAAGACTTATTCGAGGAATTCAAATCCTCAAAAAACGGGTTAACATCTATAGAGGCTAATCAAAGGCAGAAAATCCATGGTTACAACGAACTAAGAGATGCGGAGCGTAAATCTCCATGGCAAATTTACATGAGCCAATTTAAGGACTTTATGATAATTGTACTTATTGCAGCTGCTATACTTTCAGGAATTATGGGAGATATTATAGACACTGTAATCATTTTAGTTATTATTATTTTAAATTCAATAATCGGCTTTATACAAGAATTTCGTGCCGAAAGAGCGCTAGAAGAGCTTCAAAAAATGACCGTTACACAAGCAAAAGCTCTACGTAGTAACAAAATTCAAATTGTTTCATCAAAAGATTTGGTTCCCGGAGACATAGTGGTCATTGAAGCTGGTGATGTCGTCCCTGCTGATCTGAGAATTATAGAAAGTCACAATTTAATGATTGATGAATCATCATTAACTGGAGAATCGATCGAAGTTTTAAAGACAAATTCAACACTTACTAAAACGAATCTTTCCGTTGGTGACATATTGAATCAGGCATTTAAAGGTACTCTTGTGAGCAATGGAAGAGCTAAAGGCTTAGTGATTGCAACAGGCATGAAAACCGAAATGGGAAAAATAGCATTACTCATTTCAAGTACTGAAACACGTACACCATTACAAATCCGTATGGAAAATTTTGGGAGAAAATTATCCTATATCATCCTTATGATTTGTACAATTTTGTTTGTTTCTGGTGTAATACGTGGTGAAGATCCTTACAAAGTTTTACTCCTTTCATTGAGCTTAGCAGTCGCTGCAATTCCAGAAGCTTTACCCGCACTAATCAATATCGCCTTATCCAATGGCGCAGCTCGTCTTGCAAAAAAACAGGCATTAATACGTAATTTACCTGCAGTAGAGACGCTTGGGTCAGTTACATTTATTTGTAGTGATAAAACAGGAACTTTGACCTTGAACAAAATGAATGTTTCTGATAAATTCGACGCATCTGATCAACTGAAGCTTTGTATGTCATTAAATCATGACGTTCAGATCGATGAACAGAATCAATTGATTGGTGAATCTACAGAAGTAGCACTTGTTAATGACGTTATAAAAAATGACCGTGACAATTATATTGATCAACACACAAAGTATCCTAGAGTAGCAGAAATTCCATTTGATTCAATAAGAAAATGTATGTCTACCATTCATTATTTTGATGATAAAATATTGGTTATAACAAAAGGAGCAAGTGAGTCTATTACTCCTTTGTTGCATACAAAAGAAGATGCATTAACACTAAGTCAATTTGCAGAAGAATGGTCGAAGGAAGGGAAAAGAGTTTTAGCCTATGGATATAAAATACTTGATTCATTACCAGAAATTGTTTCTCCCTCTACAATTGAATGCGAATTGGAATTTGCAGGAATTATAGGTCTTATTGATCCACCAAGGCCAGAGGTTAGCGCAGCAATTTCAGAATGTATATCAGCCGGAATAAAACCCGTCATGATTACAGGTGACCATCCCGAAACTGCTAATTACATAGCAAGAAAAATCGGTTTGTTATCTTCCTCTGAGGTAACAATAACGGGAAAAGAATTAGAAAAAATGGGAGATGAAGAATTCTACAATTCTGTCGAAAAAATCTCTGTTTATGCGCGTGTTTCACCTGAACAAAAATTAAGAATAGTAAAAACACTTCAAAAGAAAGGTCATTATGTGGGAATGACAGGTGATGGTGTAAATGATGCACCTGCGCTCAAAACAGCCAACATAGGTATAGCAATGGGAATTAATGGGACAGATGTAAGTAAAGAGTCAGCGGACCTGGTATTACTTGATGATAATTTTGCCACAATTGTAAAAGCCATTAAAGAAGGACGCCGTATTTACGACAACATTAGAAAATTCGTAAAATATATTATGACTTGTAATAGTGCTGAAATATGGACGATTTTCTTAGCACCATTGTTGGGAATGCCTATACCCCTACTCCCAATTCATATCTTATGGATCAATCTAGTGACTGATGGCCTTCCGGCATTAGCCTTGGCCAATGAAAAACCAGAAAAGGATATTATGAAAAAAAAACCAAGGCCCTTTGAAGAAAATTTATTTGCAAAAGGAATAGGTTTTCACATATTGTGGGTAGGCATACTTATGGCTGGCGTAACACTTGGCATACAAGCATGGAGCCTATTTCATAAAATGGAAAATTGGCAGACCATGGTTTTCACAGTTCTCTCATTTTCTCAACTTGGACATGTTATGGCAGTTCGTAGTGACAAGACATTTTTATTCCAACAAGGCTTTTTCAGTAATTTACCTTTAATAGGTGCAGTTTCTTTAACATTTGCCCTACAACTATGTGTTATTTATGTGCCTTGGTTCAATTCAATTTTCAAAACTCAGCCTTTGGATCTATATCAATTAGTGATTTGTATGATCGTATCATTAATCGTCTTTCACGCCATAGAGTTTGAAAAATGGATTAAGATTAAATTTTTCTCTAACATGAAAACTTAACAGCAATTCGCATTGTGATAAATTATCATTTTTTTTATTCATCTGATTTTTTCTACAATTCGTCGGTAAAAATATTGCATATAAGATCAAAAATATTTAGTTTGAAGAAATTTTAAATTAAACATTATGGCTTATTACAAAACTATTGACGGTAAGAAATACGACGGTGCACTTATCGAACTTGCTGAAAAATTAACCGCAGGAAGCGGTGACGGACGCATTTCAAATGCAGACGCTCAAAAATTGTACGAAGAAGTACGTGACGGTAATTCCTATACTGACATTGAAAAGGACACGATGGAATACATTCGCAAGAACTTCAAATGGACAGATTCTGCTGATGAATGGTTTAGATCAGAAATTAGAAAATGGGCTGCAACGAAATAATAAAACAAGTAAACTTAATTTAATTCACTAAACCTTATTAGATGTTTGATATAGACGCAAAACAAATCTTGGAAAACAAGAATATTAAAGACCTTTTGTCAAAATTCGGAGTCTCTGAAGACCAAACTGAATCAGTGATCGCCGAAGCTGCAGGATCAATTAAAAAGAAATACGAAAAAAATCCAAAACAGATGACAAGTTTACTATCACCTCAGAAGAATACCAAAGAGGATGATGACCTAAAAAAAGAAGTTGAGGACGATTTCGTACAGAACCTCATTTCAAAGTTAGGCTTGCCTGAAGGGGTAGCTTCTCAAGTTAAAGGAGTACTTCCGGATGTTATGGGTCAAGTTTCTGGATTTTTTGGAGATTCGAAGGATAAGTCTGGATTTGGACTTGACGATATCCAAGAAGCTGCAGGTAATTTTTTAGGCGACAAAAATTCCAAATCAAAAGGAGGCCTTATATCGAAGATCATGAGTTTTTTTAATAAATAATTTAACCTTAAACTAAATCAAAAATGGCAACATTGAAAGTAATTGAACTTTTATCAAGTTCTACAGAAAGTTGGGAAAAAGCGACGGAAAACGCTATTACCGAAGCTTCAAAAACTATAAACGGAATAACCTCTGCCTATGTCCAAGACAAAAGTGTGACTGTAAAAAATGGCAAAATTGACGAATACCGAGTGAATGTTAAAATAACATTCGCGATCGAACGATAATTCAAAACTTTAAAAAAGGTGGTCTTTTGATCACCTTTTAATTGTTTAAAATAAACAATCCTTTAAATAGTCATAGCATGGGCACTAAAAAGAAAATAACAAAACTATCTAGCGACGGTAACGTCGACAATTCAAACGAAACGGAATCTTTATACACTCCTTCATTGGAGGACAAAAATCAAGTTAAAAAATATCGGCTTATTGCAATAGGATCTTGGGTTCTTGCGATTACGATGGAGATATTGGCAATTTTGGTATTAAGGAATAAACCGGTAAGTATGGGCTGGTTAATCACTTTAATCGTACTAACATTGATATTTGCTGTCGCCGGTTCTTTTTTATGGAAAAAGGCAAATAGGATAGATCCTGCTTCCGAAAAAGACAAAGTGAAATTTTTCATCCAAAATCAATTAGGGATGATTATCAGTATCATCGCTTTTTTACCAATGGTGATCCTAATCTTCACGAATAAAAACTTATCAAAAAAACAAAAAGGAATAGCAGGTTCGGTAGCCGTTGTCGCCATGGTAATTGCAGGATATTTTGGAATTGAGTTCGACCCTGTTTCTCAAGAACAGATGAACCAAAAACAAACAGAAATTAACCGAAATGATGCTGAAGAGCCTGATAATAAATTAGATAATACTTTTGACCCTAATGTAGTTTACTGGACAAAATATGGTAAGAGCTACCATTTATATTCCGATTGCCCTTATATCAATACGAAGAAAACTAGTGAAATTTTTGAAGGAACTCCGCAACAAGCTGAAGAATTAAAAAATATAACAGACATCTGTGATCTTTGTGAGAATAG
>JBFHIN010000137.1:0-5634 GCA_041596415.1 Crocinitomicaceae bacterium
AACATCTCTCCGATGTAGATTTTGATTCAAGTTTTCGAAAAAGGATTTCTAAGAGATGGGCCTATGAATAAAGGTAGCATAACTAAAGGAATTACTAAAAGGATCCACCAGAAATCAGAGATACTCAGCTTTTCATCTTTCTCAACTCGTAATAGTTCTCCCAACAGTCGATGTCCACCCCAATAGTAAGGGGCCGCAAGTTTTTCATTTGGGGCTTCGTTGATTTGTTCCAATTGACTTTTTCGTAATGCCTGTACAGAATTATCTTGTTCTGACAAGTGTAAATAGAAACGACTCAGCATTTCATTGGAAATTTTGTCATCCACTTCCCAAAGATTACTTAGTACCGTTTTTACACCAATTCCTTGAAAAGCTCGCACAAAACCATCCACACCGTCACCTGTAAGAATACGACCCTTCCCGGAATTGCAGTTGTTCAATACTAATAGTGTTGGAGGATGCTGAATCCTCTGTATATCTGAAATACAAAATAATCTATCAGAAAAACTTAGCGCAGAATTCTCAGGATTTTCATTGATCAATCCATGACTACTTAAATGTACTATAGGCGCTTTGTTTTGAATGAACGATGCAGTATTGGCTTTATCTCGAGTGTAAGTTCGTGCATGATAATTGGCTTCTAAATGATATGTAAGAGCAATTGAAAAAGGTAAAGAAGCCAGTTGAAGGGACTTGTTTTCTGGTGCATAGGCTGCTATCCGTAATGGAACATTTGTAATTCTCTCGTTTAATAGAGATGTATTCATTAAGTATTCTATTTCACAATGGCGTACTAAATAATCAAGTTTACGATAGTCACCGGTAAAAAGATTTTTTGAAGAAACAAGAAGCGCTTCGAAAGGAACATAGTTTAATTCTCCGTCACCACAAATTATAATTTTTTTTGTTTCATTTATCCCTTTAGGAAACAGTTGCTTAAATAGATGACGAGATGCCCGAAGAAAATCATTATAATTTCTTGAAATAATTGATTCTACAAATTTACGTGTGTTAAGGGGAATTTCCAGTAACTCCACTTTTGTTCGGGTCACCTTGATAATCAATACTTTTGAAGTGTACTCACTAAAATGAAAATCAAGTAAAAGTTCGTCGCCTAATAGTTTTTTCTGAACTTCGTTAATGGATTCCTGGTGATATGGTTTCGATTTGATTTTTTTAGTTAGGTCATAATGTTTAAGCTTTTGGTTGGCAACGAAGATCTTGTTTATGTCCATGTCGTCAGGATCTAAGTTCGATTCAATAAAGATTGTCTCTTGATGAGGCACAAGACTGTACAAAGCTAAATTGTAATTGATCGTATTAGTTTGGTGCTCCTGGTGAATGAGCTCCCAACATTTTATGGCCATTTGATTAACTCTTCTGGCCTGGTAAAGATACTTTTTGTCTTTTTTACTTCTTAATATAAGTGCATTAGTGTAGTGCTTAAAACACATCAAAAGATCCTCCTTGTTTGGAATTTCAGACATACGTTTATCGTTTACACCAATATTATGTGCGTTTAAAGATTCTTTAAAATAAAATAAACAACGGTCTTCAAATTGGGTAACAATTTTTTCTGAGTAATGATAAAGTAGGCCTTTCAAGAAGAGTGTTTTTGCCCGTTCATAGTGTTTGAAACCATATAACTTTTCCCAAATCTCAAGTGATTTATCATATGTCTGGTCAGCGAGTTCAAAGTACGATTTACTCAGACTCTTATCCCCACGGATATTATATAAAGAACCAATGTCGAGATGAAAATTCCCTAGTAAGTGGTAGGTTTTTGCCAGAAAATGTTGAGAGAATATATGGCGCTTTTGAAATTCAATTGACTTTTCGTAGAGTCCATTTATTTTTTTTATATAGAACTTATAATTAACAGAATCATTCCAGTCTATCTGCATTTTGTACGATTGTGCCAATATGTTCCAGATCCGGTGAATTTCTATTTCTTTCTGTTGTGCAATTGTTAGTTTTGTGATTAGTTTCTCACAGGAGTCAGCGTAGAGTCTAGCTGCATCTTTATTCATCTTTTCGTAATGATAATTGGAAAGAAAAGCATAATTCAGTGCAAGATGATAATCGTTAGCAGCGTATGTTTTTTTTCTTAGATAATTGGCTCTTTCCCAATGAAATAGTGCTTGATCAATGTCACCTTCTAACTTGTCAATGAGTCCTAGTTCGTCATAAAGTTGAATTTTTTTTTCTGGGCTAATCACCCGACGAAACAACGTTTTTTTTATATCAGCTTTTGCCTTTACAAAGTTCCCCGTATAGATCTCCCACCTTATTGCATCGCGGTCAGAAGCCTTTGCCAAAAACGACAAACACAAACCAACAAGTAGTATCCAAGATCTCATTAGCTAATTCAGATTATTAAATAATGTACTTGAAGATGGGAATTTCTATTGAGTTTATAAAACAATTGCAGCATTGATTTTATACATTATTTCTAATGTATTCAATAACACAAGGTTACGATTTTAATATTGATGTAGTGCTTAAAAAAAGGGAAAGAGTTAAGCATCATAATAACAACAATAGTTCGTTATTACATTTTTCCGTATAAATAAAACACCTTGTTAATAGGTTCTTAAACTAGGTGTCTAGTTAAATTTCCGTTCATAGCAAAAGCGATTATTTGTCCACCAGAAACACATAAAAAATGAGTGTCGTTATCAATGTTTAATAAATCGTTTTCAATTTCAGGATTTTGCAGTACCAAGACTCTAGTGAGAGATTTATTCGAATAAGATTCAATTTCTTTTCCCTTACCGCTCGAATTTAATTCATATGCCTTTTTTACATGAATTTTTAAGAGTTTACTATTGACATTACCCCTTGAGGAAAGTGAAGTGATTTTCACTAACCTTCCAATCAAAACATGTCCTTTTTTCTTTTTTAACTTACGTGCGTATAATAATATGAAAATGAACAAAAGTAAACCCGAAATAAGAATTGGAATTTGAATCCAGGCCTGCAAATCTTCGGGGAGAATGTAACTAAAAAGGATGGTAACACCGACAAAAAGAATAGGTACAGAGATCAATCCTACTTTCACACTTAATTGATCTGATTTTTCGAACAATTCTATTCGTTCATTATACGCGTACCAAATATTTTCATTGTTTCTCGTCATAGCATGAACAATTGTTTTGCAGGTTCACTTCTGAATTATCCTTTTGCGTTTATTTATCATCATGCGTCTTTCTAGAATCCTCGATCATAAGGTTGATCTCTTGCATTTCGTCATCAGTCAAATGGCGCCATTTACCTACAGGGACATCAAGTTTAATGTTCATGATGCGCACACGTTTTAGTTTTTTTACGCGGTAGTCCAGGTATTCACACATACGACGAATCTGGCGATTTAATCCTTGCGTTAAAATAATTCTGAATTCAAATTCACCGGTTTGTTCAACGAAACATTTTCGCGTAACTGTATCTAAAATTGGAACTCCATTCGACATTTTCTGAATAAACTGCCGCGTAATTGGTTTGTTTACACGAACAATATATTCTTTTTCGTGGTTATTACGTGCTCTAAGTATCTTGTTAACGATATCTCCGTCATTGGTCAGAAAAATCAAACCTTCACTTGGTTTGTCCAATCGTCCGATAGGAAAAATGCGCGTTGGATAATTGATGAAATCAATAATATTGTCTTTTTCCATGCGTGTATCCGTGGTGCAAACGATTCCGACAGGTTTATTAAAAGCAAGATATACCGGTTTTTCTTGGGGCTCAGAGATTAATTTTCCATCCACGCGAACAATATCACTCGGATAAATTTTAGTTCCTATTTCAGGCACAGATCCATTGATAGTGACTCTTCCTGCAGCAATTAATTCATCCGCTTTTCTTCTGGAACAATAACCTGCTTCGCTTAAAAATTTGTTGATACGTGTTGAATTGTCCTCTTGCATGTGTTAAGTATCCTATACATTCGTTTCTGTTGGTAAATTTAAGGAGAATTGGTCGTAATCTTAATCATTAAGGGAAATGAAGAATTAATTTCGTTTTTAATCATACAACGAAAAGAATCCTTTCGCAGGCGATAATAAATCTTATTCTGAAAAATAGAATTTCCTATATTAGTGACTACACTAAAAACGTATACTTATGATTACTGGATTAATTGCTGTTGCAGTGGGAGGTGCTGCTATTGTATTTGCTAAATTTGTGTTGCCGAAATTTCAGGCAATGGCTGAGAAGCAAGCAGCCGAACAAAAAGCCAAAAAAGAAATGAAAAACAAAGACAAAGAGGAATAGTAATAATATTAATCCTTTAACCTTGAAAAACCAACTGAACTCAGTTGGTTTTTATTGTTTGATCTTCTGACGAAACCCTAATCCATTACACTTTTTTCTAAATAGGCTTGTAATAGTTTTCTTTGTGTTTTGGCATGTTCCTGATCTATAAGCAAACAATTAGTGTCCCATGAAAATGTGGCCATCTCGAATGTTAGTGCTTTATCAGTCCCTCTTAACAGACACATAGTAATTGATAAGTCCGCGGTAAGAAAATATACGGGTAATTTATCCCTTTCTTGCATGTCATTTTTCAATGTTGAAACATCCAAAGAGATTTGCTTGGTCACATATCCTTTCTTGCAATATTGAATACAAAAAGGTTTGCTTAAATCGACGAAAAAGTCCAATTGATATTTACCATTTTCTGCACTTTGTGTTCTATGAATTGTATCCGTGTTCTGGATCACAAATATATCCGCAGGACTTTTCATGGCTGTACCACTTTCATCTTCAATGGTTCCTTTTGTTTTAAGCTCGTAACGATTGAATGTACTTTCTTGTTTTTGTGCAATAACATTAGTACTTACTAGAAATAGGATTAGTAGTTCTTTCATGATTAGGGAATAAGTGTTGTTAGTTTACATATATGTCGATCCAAATCCTTTTGCATCGAACAATGATACACTACATTCCAATTAAGAAAAAGTTCATCGACTGAATATTTTAGAAAGTGGTTTTTAATTCTAATCAATGAAAAATCATAGCTAATTATATGTTTATCCAACCCGATAAGACACACCTTCTCGCCATTTTATATACCATTTTTTGAACTTCTTCCATTCTTTCATTGAATCTTTTTTTAAAGCGACAAAGACGCTTCGCTGATAATCTATTGCCTCTTGCGGACTTAGATTGAAAACTCGTTTTGCTGCTCCGTATGTTCCCGGAATGACAAGCCACTTCTTGTTCAGGTAGATCAACGTATGCGAAACGGTATCTGCCTTTTCAGGACCTAACAAGTTAATGTGGATGTGATTTTCTATTCCCGACATTTTACGCAACCAAGGCTTGGATAAAGTTGGATTTGTTAAGGATGCTTCTGTCAGTGGCGTAAAAAGAACCGACATAATGCGAAAGGATTCATGCTCATCAATTTTGTTATCGGCGCCATGTTTTTGCATGTTTTCAATATTTTCCAGTTTTAGGCGTACAACGTAATCCACAGAATCGAATATAACACCTTCTTTGATGGTAAAATGCTCACCCTTATGTGATACGGTAAACTGCTCACCGGTCTCTTCGATAATGAAGCCCATATCGTCAAAAATTCCTGAAAAATATACTGCAAGTTCCCTTTTGTCTAGAAGTTCGCGCCACATT
>JBFHIN010000138.1:0-5586 GCA_041596415.1 Crocinitomicaceae bacterium
CGCATGAGCCTCAAACCTTAGCAGAATATTCTCCCGATGGTCAAAGTGTATCCTTCATATACAAAAACAATCTTTACGTTAAATCGTTGAAAACTGGTAAGGTTAAACAATTGACCGAAGACGGAAAGCGAAACAAGATAATCAATGGTACGACAGATTGGGTGTACGAAGAAGAATTCAGCATAACAAAAGCGTACGACTGGTCTCCAGACAGTAAATACATCGCATTTTTAAAATTCAATGAATGTAACGTAAAAAAATTCACGCTCGCTTATTATGGAGAACTGTACCCCGATCTATATACGTATAAATACCCTAAAGCTGGTGAAGACAATAGCAACGTACAAGCTTTTATAGTTGATACTAAAAATGCTAAAAAAACAGAAGTTTCACTTGGTGATTACGAGTACATACCTCGTTTGAAATGGTCAAACAGCAGTAATCAACTAATTATTCAGACGTTGAATCGTCATCAGAATCATTTGAAGTATCATTTAGTGGACTGGAGTGGGAAAAAGAAAATCACAAAGACGTTTTTTGAAGAAAAATCTAAAACATATGTTGAGATTGACAATAACCTCCTCATTTTAAAAGATGGCAAAACCATCTTAAGAACTAGTGAAATGGATGGATTTAACCACATCTATCAGTTAAGTTTTGAGGGCGTTTCAACCCAAATCACAAAAGGAAATTATGATGTCATTGAATTCTATGGCATTGACGAAAACAGTGGCAAGATCTATTTCAGCGCTGCGGATCCAAGCCCATTGACCAAAAGCATATTTTCAATTTCTTTAGATGGATCCGGTAAAAAACAACTTTCGACACAAACGGGCACAAACGATGCAGACTTCACTCAAGGCATGCGCTATTTTGTAAAAACATACTCCAATGCAAACACTCCTCCAGTAATCTCACTTTGTAATAATGAGGGTGTTGAAATTCAAATTCTGGAGAAAAATGACCGTTTGAACACACAATTGTCCAAATACACACTTTCCAAAAAGGAATTTTTCATTATTGAAACGAACGGCACTCAACTAAATGCATCCATGATCAAGCCTGCCAACTTCGATCCATCAAAGAAATATCCGGTATATATCAACATATATGGAGGGCCCGGACATAACGAAGTGTTGGATGCATGGGATGGAAACGACTACATGTATCATCAATTATTGGCTCAAAAAGGGTATATAGTTGTTTCTGTAGACCCCAGAGGAACAATGTATAGAGGAGCAGAATTCAAAAAGTCGACCTATTTGCAATTAGGTAAGTTAGAAACTGAAGATTTCATTGGAACTGCAAAAGAACTGCAAAAACTTAATTATGTGGATCCGAACAGAATTGGTATTCAAGGTTGGAGTTACGGTGGATTCATGACTTCTTTGGCTATGACAAAAGGTGCAGAGTATTTTAAAATGGGTATCGCCGTGGCTCCGGTAACTAACTGGAGATATTACGATAACATTTACACTGAGCGTTTTATGCGTACACCTCAAGAAAATGCAAACGGTTATGACGAAAACTCGCCAATCAACTTTGTACAAAACCTCAAAGGAAAATACTTATTGATCCATGGTTCAACGGATGATAACGTACATTACCAAAACACGATGGAAATGACTACCGCGCTGGTAAAAGCGAACAAACAATTCGACTTATTCATCTACCCGAACAAAAATCATGGGATATACGGAGGTAACACACGCAACCACCTCTTTAACATGATGTTGAATTACACACTCGAAAATCTATAATTTATTCATCCATAACACTGAAATGTTCGATGGGAAATCAATTTTAGAAAATTTTAAAATTAACCTAAGATCTGATTTTTTTTAACCGAATTGTTTATTAATTTAGGCCACTGTAATACTAATGATATAATCGGAAAAATTGAAATGAGCGAAATTGCTAAACTTGAGTTAGATGGGAAGGTTTATGAGTTCCCAGTTGTAGAAGGTACTGAAAACGAAAAAGCTATTGATATTAGCAAGTTACGTGACACAACAGGTTATGTAACCCTTGATAGCGGATATAAAAATACCGGAGCTACAAAAAGTGCGATAACCTTTTTGGATGGTGAAGAAGGAATTCTACACTACCGTGGATATCCGATTGAGCAATTGGCAGAGAAAGCAACATTCATTGAAGTAGCCTACCTCTTGATCTATGGTGAATTGCCAACTCAAGATCAGCTTGACTCATTTACCAATAGTATTACAAAACACACCTTGGTGCATGAGGACATGAAACAGTTCTTCGAGGCGTATCCTGCTAAAGCGCATCCAATGGGTGTATTGGCTTCAATGGTTTGTTCATTATCGACATTTTACCCGGATTCATTGGATCCTCATCGTTCTGCTGAGGCTAAAAATCTGACTATACACAGATTATTGGCAAAATTGCCCACTTTGGCTGCGTGGTCGTACAAAAATGCAATGCGTCACCCATTTATGTACCCTAAGAACGATTATACATACACAGAGAATTTCTTGCACATGATGTTCGCAATGCCAACTGAAGAATACGTTGTAGATCCTGTTGTTGCAGATGCTTTGAACAAATTATTGATTCTTCATGCTGATCACGAACAAAACTGTTCTACTTCAACAGTACGTATCGTTGGATCTTCACAAGCCAACTTGTACGCAAGTGTGTCGGCCGGTATTTCTGCTTTATGGGGACCTCTTCACGGTGGAGCTAACCAGGCAGTGATTGAAATGTTGGAAAAGATCCATGAAGATGGTGGTGACGTTGACAAGTGGGTGGCAAAAGCTAAAGACAAAGACGACTCATTCCGTTTAATGGGCTTTGGACATCGCGTATATAAGAATTTTGACCCAAGAGCAACGATCATCAAAAAAGCTTGCGATGACGTATTGGACAAATTAGGTATTAACGATCCTTATTTGGAGATTGCTAAGAAATTGGAAAAAGTTGCTTTAGAAGATGAATACTTCAAAGCGCGTAACTTGTATCCGAACGTTGATTTCTATTCAGGAATTATCTACAGAGCATTAGGCATACCTACTGAAATGTTTACTGTAATGTTTGCGATTGGAAGACTACCAGGATGGGTGTCACAATGGAAAGAAATGATCGAAAATGGAGAACCTATTGGACGTCCAAGACAAATCTACACAGGTTACACTAAGCGTGACTATGTAGAAATTACAAAAAGATAATTTACAGATCTATAATAAAAAAAAGCGCGATTAAAATCGCGCTTTTTTTATTCCTTAATTTTGTGAAGCTTTTTAGTTCCTGCGTACACACTGTATTTTCGAAAACTACATTCCAAATCACCGTTATACACTTTTATCTTACGTTCAGGCCTTAATCCAAGGGATTTAAATCCTTCATAGTTAGAAGAAATGATCCAGCAGTCAAATCCCTGCAATTCATTTTTCATCCAATTACCGATCCCTTCATACAATTCTTCTATATTCTCACCCATGCGCTCACCGTATGGAGGATTAGTTACCATAATCCCACTTTCGTCATTCACCTTTAATTCATCGAATGACATCACATTTGTCTCAACAAACCTACCAATAGACAATCCTCGCAAATTTCGTCTTGCTTTCGTTACAGCCTCCGCATCGTTGTCAACACCAATGATCTTACAAGGTAAACTGCTTACGCGCTTATTCGCTTCGTTGTAAATTTGCTCCCATTTTTCTTGAGAATAGCTGGCAAAGTTTTTAAATGCATAGTGCTGGCGTTCGATGGTTGAAGGAATTCCACTAGCCAACAATGCAGCCTCAATTAACAAGGTGCCTGATCCACAAAAAGGATCAATAAATGTAGATTTACGGTCCCAACCACTCATTCGAATCAATCCTGCAGCAACTACCTCGTTCAAAGGTGCTTCGCCTACACTTTGTCGATATCCACGGTGAAATAACGGACTTCCACTTGTATTCAAGGAAATAGTAACCACATCTTCATTGATGTAAAGATCGAATACAACCTGCGGATTTTTCACCTGTACATTTGGTCGATCGTTTAACTTTTCTCTAAATGTATCAACGATAGCATCCTTTACGAGCAGAAAAGGAAATTGCGAATGCTTGAAAAAGGAAGAGAAAATGGCACCTTTCACGGCAAAAGTTTTATCGACTTTAAAGATTTTGGTCCAATCAATAGTCAAACATTTTTTATAGAGTTCGTCTTCGTTTCTGATTTTGAACTTTTTTATTTCAACCAGCACAGAAATAGCACAACGAACATGCAAATTCAACTTGTACACATCCTCCCAATTTCCTTTGACCTGAACAGCACGATTTAGGACAGTTACCTCTGCGTAACCCAATTCATTCAATTCTTCGCTTAAAACACCTTCAAATCCAAAAAAGGTTTTCAGCGTGATAATAAATTCTTCCTTCTCTCTATCCATAATCTTTCAATTTTTGTAATTTCAACCCACGTTAATGAGTAAACTCAGTACAAAAGAACGAATTTGAATCCAATATTAAGGTACCTAATTTGCATCGCCCTGTTTTTTCAGCTTTCACCAGTTTGGGGTCAGCAAAAAATAGGACTTGTATTAAGCGGTGGTGGAGCCACTGGGTTCGCACATATTGGTGTTATCAAAGCGCTGGAGGAAAAAGGAATTCCAATCGATTACATTACCGGAACTTCAGCAGGAGCTTTGATTGGTTCGCTATATGCCGCAGGAATTAGCCCCGAGGAAATAGAAAGCTATGTCATAAGTGAAGAGTTCCAACTTATGTCCAAAGGTAAATTAAAAGCATCTCAACGTTATTTATACAAAGAACCCGAAAACAATGCGTCTTTAGTAGATTTTTCTTTTTCAAAGGATAGTATTCTGAAGAAATCACTACCTACAAATTTCATCACCTCATCCTTTCTGGATTTCGAAATGCTTAAATTATTAGGGCCTATTGGGGCTATCAAACTTAATAACTTCGATAGTTTATTTGTTCCTTTCCGCTGCCTTGCCTCAGATATTACCGATAAAAAATCGGTGGTTTTTGAAAGTGGTAACCTAAATCAAGCTGTAAGAGCATCAATGACTTATCCATTTTATTTTAATCCTATTCGAATCAATGGCAAACTACTCTTTGATGGAGGCTTATACAATAATTTTCCGGCAGATATCATGTATTTACAATTCAATCCTGATTTTATCATAGGAAGCAATGTGAGTTACAATGCCGCCCCACCCATGGAAGATGACCTCATCAGCCAGATAACGAATATGCTGGTTTCAAAATCTGACTTCAGTCTGCCCTGTGATGCGGGACTTATCATTGAACCTAAAATGGATATTTCTACTTTTGCTTTCGAAAATGTTAGAGAAGCCATTGATTACGGATATCAAGCAACGATCAAGCAACTTGATTCTATCATTTGCCATGTTATTGAAATTGTTCCGAAGGATGAGATTCAACGACGACGCAGAGAATTTAATGAATCAAAAACACAAGTGATAATATCTTCAGTCTCTACCAATACTTTAAAGAGAAAAGACATTGGTTATGTCAGAAATTCATTGCTTAACACCAAAAAAAATGAATCGATTGATATAGAAACCTTGGAGAAAAGGTATTACCG
>JBFHIN010000139.1:0-5550 GCA_041596415.1 Crocinitomicaceae bacterium
CAACTTGATTTGCCGATATAGAAGTTGCACTTACAAGAACCGGAGGTATAACATCATAAATGATTGGTCCTACGTAAAAATCATCAAAGAAATGTTTCTGGAAAAAACTAGAAGTCGATTGAACGACCAAAACACCGAAGTTTGCGCTTGTAGTAAACGTAGCATCTGTAATTATTCCTTCTGTAAAAAATGACGAGCCCACACCTGTGGCGTCGCGCTCCAGTTTCCATTCATTGGCAGCCGAACAAGTCACTTTTATCTTCAATTTATTGTTAGATGTATTGCAAATACCGTCTACACCATCGATGATTTTTGTCGACACTCCACCTGATCTTCTGTACAATGAAATTTCATCTGTTGTTCCACCAATACGAACAAAATAGCCATTGATTGAGGCACTCAATAAATTAGATTGATTTGAAGTTAAGTACACATCCACATAATTGGCGCTTGATGTATTAAAAGTAAGGTTGGTATAAAATTCCCACTGACAATCTGTAGCCAGCGTGCTTGGTGTTGAAAGATAAAAACTTGAGCTTGCAATGATCTTGTCCGATCTGAGCATTTGATCACCGGTAACATTTACGATAGTGAATACAGAGTCATCACCAACCCACGTAGGGTTCGTACTAAAATCACCATCAGAAAAATCTTCGTTCAATTGTGCTGAGACAAGCTGAATATTAAGTAGTAGTATGAATGAAAAAAAGTATTTCATGTATTGTTTTCTTTGACGCTAAATATAGTAATTTTGGCTGTAGAAATAAAATATTAATACGCATGAAAGTAGCTGTAGTAGGTGCAACAGGAATGGTTGGAACGATAATGTTAAAGGTATTGGAAGAGCAAAATTTTCCGATAACTGAATTGATTCCAGTCGCTTCGCAAAAATCTGTTGGGACTAGCTTATCTTTCAAGGGTAGTCATTACACCGTTGTAAGCTTAGAACAAGCCGTTGAAATGACACCGGACATTGCCTTGTTTTCTGCTGGTGGCGACACTTCCCTTGAATGGGCCCCGCATTTTGCAGCAACCGGATGCGTTGTCATTGATAATTCGTCGGCGTGGCGTATGGATCCAACAAAAAAACTTGTCGTTCCGGAAATCAACGGTGATCAATTAACCAAAGATGATAAAATCATTGCTAACCCAAATTGTAGTACAATACAGTTGGT
This sequence comes from Crocinitomicaceae bacterium, assembly GCA_041596415.1. GTDB lineage: Bacteria > Bacteroidota > Bacteroidia > Flavobacteriales_D > Crocinitomicaceae > M0103. The sequence continues at coordinate 1,176 of JBFHIN010000139.1, forward strand.
GCTGACTTTAGCTCCTCTTCATAAAAAATATAGTGTTAAGCGTGTAGTTGTGTCTACTTATCAATCCATTACGGGAACCGGTGTAAAAGCTGTTCAACAAATGGAAAATGAGCGTTCAGGTATTCAGGGAGAAATGGCATATGCTTATCCGATCGATAAAAATTGTATTCCACAATGTGATTCATTTATCGAAAATGGATACACCAAAGAAGAGATGAAGCTGACTAATGAAACCAAAAAAATTCTGGATCCATTGATCAATGTAACAGCAACAGCAGTTCGTGTTCCGGTAGTTGGAGGGCATTCTGAATCAGTAAATATTGAATTTGAAAACGACTTTACCTTAGAAGAAGTTCGTGAATTGCTGAAAGAGCAAAGTGGTATCACTTTACAGGATGATCCACTACAGCAACAATATCCTATGCCAAAATATGCTGAAGGAAAAGATGATGTTTTTGTAGGCAGAATTCGCCGTGATGAATCTCAAAAGAACTCCTTGAATTTATGGATCGTAGCTGACAATTTGAGAAAAGGTGCAGCAACGAATGCGGTACAGATTGCCAATTTATTGCTTGAAAAGGGAATAATTGGATAAGCCTCAACGTCTCAAGCGCCATTTACTTCTTAAAACTGTCCCTCGGTAGTCGTCCAGTTTTTCGCTGATACCGTGACCTATCAATTTTTCTTTCAGTTTCAGAGTCCCTTTCCCTTGTTTATAATCCATTTCATCAGGGAAAATTGGGATGACACTGAGGAAATGAACAGTCTTTTCTTTCAGTGGGAGTTCCCGCATTTCATTTTCAAGTAAAATAGGATCTGAGAGGAAAAAGTGATTTTGCAGCATCGTTGTCGATAATGAAGTCATTTCTTTTCCACATTGAAGCGTATGACCATTACCAAACCACGTCTGTTTCTCCTTTACATGAACTGCTAATCGCTGTAACCAATCAAAAACCCAGTTGAAGTTTGGATTTTCGAAATCATTCCAATCCCAATAACTTGGTAAACAAAAATAAAGTTCATTGAAGGGTTGTTGCGGCGCTTTTTCTGGCAACGGCATTTCGTAATCACTCAACCCATTAGTGAGCAATAAAGTTACATTCGCCTCTTTCTCTAAATTTAAAAGCAACAATGGATGGTCCACGGCAATGGATTCAGGAACCTGTTGAATTCTCTCCTTCCCAAAACGTTCCTCCAATCTCTCAACAAACTCTCCCATTAACACAAATATGAACTATTGTTTTTTCTTTTTCTTAGGTGTGGCTTCTACCTTCTTGTTCCACTCCTCGATAGACGATTTGTTCAAATTCACATAATTCGAGTTACCACTTTTTTCAGCTGCTTCTTTTGATTTTGTTGCTGTATCGATTGCTTTTTTATAGTCACCCATTTCAGCCTCAATCAAGGATTTCAAACGCAACATCCAAAAAGCATCGTTGCCACTTATTTCGACTGCTTTAGTCGACCAATCAAGTGCCTTACTTAAATCCTTATTGTTTTTGTAATAATATTCAGCCGCTGCAAAATAGTCGTTTGCGGTTGGTCCGGACATTATTCTATCGATGTTCGCATAAACCTTTGTTTCAGTAGGAACCTTAAACGGAACGATAACTTTTGTTTTATCCCAACCAAAGTACAAATCTGCACTATTGGTCGATATATTGTCAATAGCAATTAGAAAGTTCTCTTGTACATCTGACACCTTTTGTACAGGTGCCGCCAACTTTAAGGCTACTTTTTCCTCATTCCATTTGTTTGGAGTTCCCCAATTGGTGGCATCCACGTAAAAATAGATATCCCAAGAATTTTCGCCAGGTTTGGTAAAAAGGGCATATGTTCCGGCTCTTAATGTGTCTTTCCCAAAAATCACTGCGTCCGAACATGTGAACTTGCTGTTCTCATTAGCACCTGTTCTCCACACCTCGTTAAAAGGTACCAATTCACCAAAGATCTCACGGTTATTTTTTTTTGGTCGAGAGTATTCAATTTTTATATCCGTCAGTCCTACTTTTTGTTCCACCTTCGCTAGTGGACTCAATTTTGGCGTTTGTATCTGTGCAGAAAGAGTAGTAAATGTGCTTAGCGTTAACGTGGCAACGATCAGTTTTCTCATATCTAAATTTTATTTTTTAAAAATACGCAAAAAGGTGCTACTCTTCACGTATTACTTTTTGTAGCGCATCCCAAAATTCATGTGAAGAGATCAAACAACCTTGTTCAATAAGTAGATGTACCTCTTCGGCTTTTGTTTTTTGCATATTCTTTTTTTGCACAAAACAGTTCAGACCAGCAGTTTGTTCTACCAAGGCCTTATGAATTCCTTCAGCTGTTGACAAATCAATATCATCTCTTTCCGATTTAGCTTGTAAAGAAATAAGTTCCATTACATTCTCGTCTATCTTAAATACGAGACAGTTGTGTATTGATCGATGTTCTAAAAAAGAAATTTTGTTATACACTTTTTCCAGAATGGTATCACTGAAAATTTCCACCAGTTCTATTGCTTTATCCGGATGTTCCCGATTCATATATTCCCACTCCGGACCATGAATACCGTGCACGATCAAAAATTGTTTGAGCTCCTCTGAAAATACTTCAAGCTCTTCTTGCCTTAAAAGACGGAACTTCATATTCATTCTTTTGATGCAAAGTTAAGACAGCAGATTAAATTCAATAGGTTTATGTGCTTATATCTTAAGGTCAAAAGTTTATTTTTGCTTCATGACTAACAAAAAAGGAATTGCAATTCTTGGATCTACAGGATCGATCGGAACACAAGCATTAGAAGTAATTGAATCGTACCCGGAGTTTTTCGATCTTCAAGTACTTACCGCTGGTAAAAATGCAGATCTATTAATAGAACAAGCTAAAAAATTCAAGCCCAATACAGTTGTCATAACCGAAGAGTCTCTCTACAACCAAGTAAAAAATGCGTTGTGGGAGGAGGATATTCATGTTTATGCCGGTGAAGAGTCACTTTGTCAGGTAGTTGAGTCAGAACAAGTTCATACCGTTCTCACTGCATTGGTGGGTTATGCCGGTCTTAAACCAACGATCAAAGCTATTGAAGCCAAAAAAACAATCGCTCTAGCTAATAAGGAAACGTTAGTTGTTGCCGGTGAATTGATCACTAAACTTGCACGTGAAAATAATGTAAACATTTATCCTGTCGATTCGGAACACTCTGCTATTTTTCAATGTTTGTTTGGAGAATTTGAAGATAGCGTGGAGAAGATCTATCTTACCGCTTCCGGTGGCCCATTCCGTGGATATACTATAGATCAACTTAAAAGTGTTACGCTTGAACAAGCACTTAAACATCCCAACTGGTCTATGGGGGCAAAGATCACAATCGATTCAGCATCTATGATGAATAAAGGGTTGGAAGTTATTGAGGCCAAATGGTTGTTCGGATTATCCAATGAGCAAATTGACGTTATCGTGCATCCACAGTCCATTGTTCATTCTCTAGTTCAATTCAATGATGGGAGTATGAAGGCTCAAATGGGTCTGCCGGATATGAAATTACCTATTCAACTTGCTTTGACTTACCCTAAACGATTTCCAACGAACTTTCCGAGATTCAATTTTTTAGACTACCCGACCCTAACCTTCGAAAAGCCCGACATGTCTGTTTTCAGAAATTTGGGACTGGCTTACCAGGCTATGGAAAAAAACGGAACAGCTGCCTGTATTCTTAATGCTGCAAATGAGATTGCTGTTGATGCATTTTTAAATCAACACATATCATTTCTGGACATCTTTGATATAAACGAAAAGACCCTCAATGGGGTCTCTTCGATTCATCATCCTATTTATGAGGACTATGTTTTAAGTGATCAGCAAGCCCGAGAATTCGCTCGTAGTCTGATCGTCTAATTATCTTATTAAAGTGACATTTCCGTGGATTTTCACCTCCTTGTCATTTTTAAGTTTTCCATTTATTTTCCAGAAATATACACCCTCTGTACAGTCTTTACCACTTTTATTGACTCCGTCCCAAAGGTAAATTCCTGTAGCATTGGTTCTGTTATGCACTACTTCTCCCCAACGGTTTAAAATAACGATGTCGAAACTTTTGAAGATATCACCTTTAAGATTGAACACATCATTGGCTCCATCACCATTTACTGTAAATACGTTGGGAACTTCAAATTTGTCGTCAACAAATATATACAGTGTAAACTGATCCGTACATCCGTCTGCGTTAGTCACAGTCAATGTTACTGGATAGTTTCCAGGGGCGTCATAGTAATTTACTTGACCTGCATTTGTAACACTGTTCACAACAGTTCCATTAAAGTTCCAACTCCAGTTCACTAAAGGAGATGTTGTGCTTGAGGATTGATCTGTAAAATTGACTTCACCGAATAAA
>JBFHIN010000140.1:0-5526 GCA_041596415.1 Crocinitomicaceae bacterium
CTACAATTTTGCAGATTTTTCAGAGTTCAGACCTGAATCTTGGTCGGCAATTATTGATTATAGGTTTATATATGTTTTAGCCATTTTTGCATTTATTCAAAACCTGGCCAGAGAAATTATAAAAGATATTCAGGATGTTAAAGGAGACCAAAAGATCTTTGTGACTTCTTTACCCATGGTAATGGGTGAAAGAAATTCACTTTTCGTTGTTTGTGCATTACTGGCTATTCTGCCCATTTTTTATGTTTGGGCATTCATTAATCAGTTCAAATTATTTATTGGGAGTGACCACTTTTTTACAGATACGCTTCCGTTCTTTTTTGCGGCCCTCATTAATGTTGGTGTCATCGTCTGGATTATCATTACAAGAAACTACCCATTAAAAACTTACGATGGAATGATCAAGATCTCAATGCTATTGGGAGTTCTATCTACCTTTTACATCGCTTCGTTATGAAAATTATCTTAGGTTCTAGCTCACCTAGAAGAAAAGAACTGTTAGGTCAATTAGATCTTTCTTTCGAAATCCGTACAAAAGATACAGATGAATCTTTTTCTACTGAAATGTACGTTGGTGATGTACCTGAACATTTGGCAAAACGAAAAGCTGCAGCACTTTTTTCGACATTGACCGAGGATGAGTTGGTAATTTGTGCAGATACTGTCGTAATTGTCGATGATGTGATATTAAATAAACCAAAAGACAAGGAAGATGCAGTTGAAATGCTCATGTTATTATCAGGAAAAGTGCACCAAGTAATAACTGGAGTTGCTCTTTATTCGTTAAATAAACAACACAGTTTCTCCGTAGTTACAAAGGTTGAATTTGCTATGATGACGCAGGAAGAAATACGTTCATATGTAGAGAAGTACTTACCGCTCGACAAAGCAGGATCATATGGAATTCAAGAATGGATAGGAGCGGCATTCATCAAGGCGATCAATGGTTCCTATAACAATGTTGTCGGACTTCCCACGCATGAAGTATTTCAGGCACTAAAATTATTTGTATAAAAAAAAGGAGAGAATTCCTTCTCCCCTTTCTTTATTTCAATGCTTTCAAATTACTTCACTACGAAAACAACGCGTCTGTTTTTCGCTAATTGCAAATCAGCATCATCGTTCTCCGTGATTTCATCATTTGGTACGTCCGCATTCTTTGTTACAGTACTTATGCGGTTCTCTTGAATTCCTTTTTCTACTAAGAAACGTTTTACGGCATCAACTCTCATTTCGTCCATGTTCTCATAGATAGGTCTTTCCATAGCCAATTTATCCTCTTCTGCATCGTTGTGACCAATCACTTCGATCTTCAATGCCGGATTTGCCTTTAACCATTCTGCGATCAAATTCAATGACTCTTCAGCTACAGTTGTGAAAGAAGATTTTCCGAAGGCAAAGAACAATTGTTGCGCCTGTATCTTTTGTGTTGGGGTCATTTTATCATTCACAATGATCGATTTTTGATAAATCGTTGTCGTGAACTCATCTTTATCTTGTTGCACTAAGCAGTTACATTTTTGTGTTTCATCCATCAGGGTAACAGAAACATCATCGAGGTAATAATAAGCAGCAATGATCTGTTCGATCTTCATGTCCTTATTTTTCTTCATGCTTTCCGACTTCGTTTGGTCGTCAGGAGAGAAATTACCAATAGTCAAGTATTTTTCTCCACCCTCAGCTACGAAAGTCCCACAGATCTGTTCCCAAGCAAATGTTTGATTGATCTTCTTTTGGTCGTTATTATAATGTTTTATATGCGCTACATCCTTGATCATTGTTTTTTCGTTGGTTGCGAACGGCTTCTTCGAAAAGTTAGCACCAATCTCGTTACTCGCGTATTTTGATGCTTCGGCCAAAGACACGTAGAATTTAACGCAGTAACTCATTCCTTTCTTCAACGGAGCATCAAGCTTCACCATTACATAAGAACGAGGCACTTTGTTACCATAAGAAAATCCAACAAATCCTGCATAGTTAGTTCCATCCTTGGCATCTTCTTTACCATATTTGTTCATCGGTGTGTTGATATCAGCCACTTTATTTGGCGTAAACAGGTCTGCTCTTGCGCCAGTTGGAGATGTCCAACCATTAGCACTTTCGATAGAACCTAGTTTTTTCACTTTTCCGTCGGTAGCTTCAAAACTTCCGTTTGGAACTAAGTTCTCACCTTGTTGAGCGTAAGTTACAGCCGTTAGCATTACACACGAGAATGCCGCTGCATATCTTAAGTACTTAAAAGGATATTTCATAATTTTTAACTGTTTTAATAAACGTTTTTACTTTTTCAGGATCAATGTCCGGATAAACACCGTGACCCAAATTTACTATATGTCTTTTACTTGAGAACGAATCTAACATTTTTGTCGTAATTTTTTCAACATCAGCGTGCGAACTGTACAGTGCACAAGGATCCAGATTGCCCTGCAAGGTTCTTGTTTCACCAATTTCCTTACGAATTCCGACAATATCCATGTTCCAATCCAAACCAATCGTATTACAATTTAATTTGGCAATGGAGGTTACTGAAGTTATAGCTCCCTTTGAAAAAAGGGTCACAGGAACTTCATCTATGGCATTGGCGATTTGTTCCAAATATTTCAAACCAAATTCAGCATACTGTTCTGTCCCGAGAATCCCTGCCCATGAATCGAATAATTGAACCATGTGTGCACCGGCAGCGATTTGAGCTTTCAAGTACTGAATTGTGACGTCGGTGATTCTTTGTAACAACTCGTGTGCCAAAACCGGATCGACGTATAGCATTTTTCTTGATTCCGAGAAGGTTTTAGAGCCTCTTCCCTCCACCATGTAACAGAAAATTGTCCAAGGTGCACCTGCAAAACCTATGAGCGGAACCCTTCCATTTAACTCTTTATTGGTAATTCTGATCGCCTCTAAAACGTAGCCTAATCTATCTTCAACATCAAAACCGGTTTCTGCCCATTTCAGATCTTCTCTGGTTTTAATCGTATTTTCAAACCAAGGACCTTTTTGCTCCAGCATTTGATATTCCAGTCCCATAGCTTCGGGAACAACAAGAATATCAGAAAAAATAATGGCAGCATCAACCCCTAAGAGATCTACAGGCTGAATGGTTACTTCAGCGGCACGCTCCGGTGTTTCCACCAATTCCTTAAATCCTGAAAGTTGAGCTCTAACAGCTCGATACTCAGGTAATATTCTTCCTGCTTGACGCATTAACCAAACAGGATATCTCTCAATCTCCTCGCCTCTTGCAGCTCTTAAAATAAGGTCATTTTGTAGTTCCATCGGGCCAAAGATAAGCAAACATTTTCTGTTCTATTCAATCACCACTCAATTGGTTTTAAACCTTTTTCCAATAAAATTTCGTTCGTCTTGGAGAAATGCCTACAACCGTAAAATCCTCTGTGGGCTGATAAAGGCGACGGGTGAGGCGCTGAAAGAACTGTGTGTTTTGTTTTATCAATCAAATTGCTTTTGGAAATAGCATAGTTGCCCCACAAGAGAAACACAAGTGACTCCTTTTCTTGGGATAAGTATTGTATGAGTCGATCGGTAAATTGTTCCCATCCTTTCTTAGCATGACTTCCAGGTTCTGATTCTCTAACAGTGAGTACAGCATTCAACAAGAGAACACCTTGTTTTGCCCAAGGTATAAGCGCACCATTTACAAGTTGCGTAGAACCAACATCCTGTTTTAGCTCAGTTAAAATATTTTGAAGGCTTTTAGGTAATTTCTGTAATTTCTCATCCACAGAAAAACTCAGTCCATGGGCATGTCCTTTGGTCGGATATGGATCTTGGCCTAATATGATCACCTTTGTTTGATCAAAACTACACGCTTCAAGGGCAGCAAATATTTTATTTTTCGGAGGGAAAATTTGATCAGGGTTGGATTCATATTCTATTTTCAAAAAATCCTGCAATTGCAGCATATAGGATTCAGAAAATTCATTTCTGACAAAATCACTCCATCCAGGAACGTCGGTAAACATGTTGCAAAATTATGAAAAATGAAACTCCCATCCTCGCTACAATGAAAATCTTCCTCTATCTTTGAAACATGAAAAAACATTTCCTTCTATTTGCCATGGGTCTTGCCCTTTTATCCTGTCAACAGTCCGAAAAGGAAGAAATTAAGGAAGATAAAGAAGAAGAAGAGATCAAATTGCCACTTGAACAAATGGTGAAGCGACACATTGAAGGAAAACTTTCTATTCCCGCCAATGAAAACTATAGTTATAAAATCTACAAGGCGCATTTGGATGGAGATACTTTAGAAGATGCTATTATTACTGTGAATCGCTTGTCTTTTGCTATGAATGAGGCCAATGCTTCAAAAAACACTGCGAAACAAGCCGAATTGGGCTTCATGGGAAATTATAATTACATCTTCTTTTTTGACGGTGGATTACACATGATTTCTCCGCCAATCGCCATTCCTTCATCACCCCTTGCACCTTTGAAAGTGGAATTTGAAAACATCAGTTCTCCCGATTTCAAAGACATTCTAGTTCACTTTAGGATACTTAATGCATCTTACATGGACGTTTATACTATTGGAAATCACATACCAAGGAGAATTTTTCAATGGAAAAATTTTGACGGCTTAAATAGCACAAAAAATGTTGAGGCATTTACATTCGAGTTTGTTGAGGGATCCACAGGACCTGTTAAAGATATTTTAGTAAAAAAAGCGGAACTCATTCAACCGAAAAATGAAATCAATATTTACGAGTACAGCCCTGAAATAAAGGGAACTAATGAAATTGTACATCGATTCTTTTATATTCCGAAAGAAGGAAAATACTTAACGCAAAAAAGGTGATCCTAAGACCACCTTTTCAACATTTTAAATGTTTGTTTTAAAAATTTCCACGCAAAGTAATAATGAAATTTCTACCTGGTGCAGATATATTTGACGCGTACATGCGATAATTTTGATCCAGAATATTTTCGCATGCTACTTGCAATTGAATATTGGGATTAAAATAATAACCTGCTCGTAGATTTAATGTATACCAAGACGGCATACCATTAACCGTTGCATAAGAATAATTATCTTCCCCAATCAAATTGTAGTCCTTCAACCTTTTCCAACCTGAATAGTTAACGAAAACCTCTCCTCTGAATTTATTAACACTTGCCAAGAAACTTAATTTGCCAAATACAGGAGGAATATGGTCCAAAGGATAGTCTGTGGTATCCGTTACTATTCGGCCATACGTATAATTTACTGTTCCCTGAACACTAAAGTATTTGTTCAACTGGCCACTCAACGCTCCCTCAACTCCATATAAATAAGCTTCGCCCTTGTTGACATTAGTTTTCACTTGGCTCATGACACCTCCAAATAAAATCGAATCTGCTCCATCGAATTTGCTATTTTGAACCGTGATAGCATTATTGTATAACGTATAATAACCCGTAACTGAGGCAGTTATTAACGACAAGAATTTTTTAGAAATCCCTAATTCTCCATTGTACGTAAATTCAGGTTTTAATTCAGGATTCGGTACAATAACACTACCTGGAACCGAC
>JBFHIN010000141.1:0-5506 GCA_041596415.1 Crocinitomicaceae bacterium
AATGAACGTCGTTCTCGCTTCGGTATGCGCGTTATACATTCAAAAAATTTCAAACAGGAGATCGAAAAAAGTGGTGATGATCCCATTGCCATTTTAACCCTTGGTGATCAATCTCCCGGTGATTCCAACAAAAGCTTTTGGATGGAGTTTTTGAACCAGACGACGGCCGTACAGTTTGGAACAGAAATGATGGCACACAGCTATAATTTCTCTGTCGTTTTCTTTGCCATGCGAAAAATAAAGCGTGGTTATTATGAAATGGAACTAAAATTGATTACCAAAGAACCTAAAACCTGTAAATGGGGAGAAATTACACGGGAACATACTTTACTGTTAGAACAAGAAATTATCCAGGTGCCGGAATACTGGATCTGGTCGCACAAGCGCTGGAAAAGAGAAGTGCCGGAAAATTTGAACGAATTGAAAATTAATCAAGAAAAGAAATTTAATGAGAAATTTAGTCGTCATTAGCCTGTTTTTTGGCCTTGTATTCACTGCCTCCACCCAAGAGAACAAGTACACGCGCCACAACAAGAACGCACCGGTGTTGAGCTATACAACTGACAAATGTTACGCAAGGTCGATAGTGATCCATGATTCGCTTGTGTTCACCGGCAACTCAAATGGCGCCTTGTACCGTTACGATCTCCGCACGAAAGAATCGGTAAATCTGATGAAAAACAAAAAGTTTGAAGAGATGCGAGATCTGGCTTTTGTGGACGGTCATTTGATCGGTATGCAAAGTGGCTCTTTCGGCCTGTTAGTCAGAACTTCTCCAACGGCATTTGAATCGTACATCAGTATGAATAATTCGGATTGGATCGGAACATTTCTGGACGGAATGGACTTTTATGGAAATGTGGGCTTTATCATGGGTGACCCTAAAAATGATTTTTTCTCACTTTTCTACAGTACCGACAAAGGTGCCACATGGAAAGCGTGCGAAGGCAAGGTAAAAGCCATGCCCGGAGAAGCAGGATTTGCAGCAAGTGGAACCAACGTTCAAGTACTCAACGACAGCACATTCATCTTTGTAAGCGGTGGAAGAAAAAGTCGATATTTCAAATCTACCGACCAAGGAAAAACATGGAACGCTACTTCTCTGCCCTACTTAACGAGTGAATCTTCAGGTGCTTTTTCGATTTGTATGATCTCGGAAAATGAAGGTGTGATCGTAGGCGGCGATTATGCCAATCCTGATCTGAACTTAAACACTTGTTTTTACACCGATGATGGCGGCAAATTTTGGCTCAATGCCGAAAAACAACCCCGTGGATATCGTTCCTGCGTAATCGAAAAAAATGGTGTTTACTACGCCTGTGGCACCAATGGAATCGACTTTTCAACCGACAAGGGAAAAAGCTGGAGACCTTTCGCTCACGGCAACTTTTTCACGATGACCAGTGACGAAACACACCTTTACGCCACTATTCCCGATGGCAAAATTCAAGTATTCGATCTTATCAATCCTTAAAAAACACATGCAAGACAAACTACAGGCGATAGAACAAGAAATCAGAAAACAATTCGATGAAGATACTACCGGCCACGACTGGTATCACATCGAGCGGGTGAGAAAAATGGCGTTGCATCTTCAGTCGAAAGAGGGCGGTGATCCTGTAATTGTTGAATTAGCGGCCCTGCTGCACGACATTTCGGACCATAAAATGAATGGAGGAATTTTGAACGCCGGTGGAAAAGTGGCCGAAGAGCTCTTAAAAAAGTACGATTTTGAGCAAGAAATCATTCAAAAAGTATCTTCTATCATTGACAAGGTTTCTTTCAAAGGATTACTTGTACCCGACCAAATGAGCACCTTGGAAGAAAAGATCGTTCAGGATGCCGATCGTTTAGATGCCATTGGAGCCATCGGTATTGCCCGTGCTTTTTCGTTCGGAGGAAGCAAGAACAGACCGATGTATCAACCGGACATCTCCCCTGAAGAACACACTTCGTTCGAACAGTATGCCAATGCCAAAAGTCATACGATCAATCATTTTTACGAAAAATTATTACATTTAAAGGATCGCCTTCATACGGATACGGCCAAAAAAATTGGTGAGCAACGACATCTTGTGATGGAAGATTATTTAAAACAATTTTATATCGAATGGGAATGCAAAATGTAGGCAATCAAGCAATTGCTTTAGGTGTTGATATTGGAGGCACCACTTCTACCTTTGGTTTGGTGACAAAAAAAGGTGAATTGTTATTCGAAAAAGTGGTCAGCACGAAAGAAAATGCGACACCTCAAGACCTGATCGATCTGATCTACAATGAAGTGAAGGAATTGAATATGCTCAACGCTATTCAAGGAATTGGTATTGGTGCGCCTAATGGAAATTACTTCAATGGAAATATCGAATACGCACCCAATTTGATTTGGAAAGGTATCATTCCCCTAGCAAAGATGTTCGAAGAAAAATTCGGTTGCAAGGCGGTTTTAACCAACGATGCTAACGCAGCAGCCTTTGGTGAACATTTGTATGGAAATGCTCAGGATCTCAAAGATTTTGTTACAATAACTCTGGGTACTGGTCTAGGAAGCGGAATAATTCTGAACGGCGAAATGGTATACGGTCACGACGGATTTGCAGGTGAATACGGACACATACGCGTTGTTCCGGATGGACGAATTTGTGGATGTTCACGAAAAGGCTGTTTGGAAACCTACTGCAGCTCTACAGGTGTTGTGCGCTCGATCAAGGAACTGGATTCTGAAAATAAAAGTTTCTCTGGATTAAGTTTATTGGATAACCCAACAGCAAAAGATGTATTTGATCTGGCCGATACGGGCGATCTTTTTGCCAATGAGATTGTGGAGTACACAGCTAAAATGCTTGGAAGTGCGCTGGCCGATTTTGCCTGCTTCAACAGTCCAAAAGCGTATGTTCTATTTGGGGGGTACGCGCAGCACGGCGGTGACTTCGCTAAAAAAGTGAAAAAATACTTAGAGGAAAACATCCTAATTATCTTCAAGGACAAAATAGACATTCGCATTTCATCACTGCACGATAAAAACGCGGCCGTTTTGGGTACCGCAGCACTTTTCTGGCTAAACAATAAATAACATGCACTTCAACTGGTCCATTCTCTTCGTTTTCATTTGTACAGGTGCCTTTTCTCAAAACAAATCGATCGACGAACTGAGATCGGCACAGGAAGTACGCAAACAATACATTTCGCCCACTTCAAACATCGACTGGAGCAAACAGTCCAAATCACTCTTTGTTGATCCTTTCATCGGTACTGGCGGTCACGGTCACACGTTCCCTGGTGCTACAGCTCCTTTTGGTATGATTCAACTGAGTCCCGACACGCGATATGAAGGCTGGGATGGTTGTTCGGGTTACCATTATTCTGATTCTATTATTTATGGCTTTAGTCATACCCACTTGAACGGAACAGGCGTACCAGATTATTGCGACTTGTTGATCGTTCCGCAGTCAGGCAAACCAAAATTAGAGCCTGCTTACTTGAAAAAGGGCGGGTATGGATCCAAGTTTTCACATCAAAAGGAAAATGCCTCCCCCGGATACTATGAAGTTGAACTGCTGTCTGAAAATATTGTAGCTCGCTTAAGTGTAACGGAAAGAGCCGGAATACACGAATACAATTACAAAAATGAGGATGGTAGAAAGTTCATTCTGATCGATCTTGACCACAGAGACGAATTACTTGATTATAGGTTGAATATTGTCTCAAAAACCAAGGTCAACGGAGCGAGAATTTCCAAATCTTGGGCCAATGAACAGCATTTTTATTTTTCTCTAGAGACGTCCGTGCCCTATCAAAGTGCCAAAATGCTCACGTCTAGAGGATCACACAAGTTACTGCTCACCTTCCCTACTTCTACCAAACAAATCAAGGTGAAGGTTGGTATATCTTCAGTGGACATCAAAGGAGCAGAAAATAATTTAGTGAATGAAATTCCGGGCTGGAACCTAGACGAGGTAAGAGCAAGAACGGTAAAAAAATGGAACGAAGAATTATCTTCTATCACCATTGGTTCCACGGATCTGGAAACAAACATCAAATTCTATACTTCGCTCTATCATGCATTTACACAACCCAATTTATTTAGTGACGTGGATGGCAGGTATCGTGGGCACGACAAACAAATCCATTTGATCGAGAACGGGATTCCACAATATACGGTGTTTTCACTCTGGGATACATACCGAGCAGCACATCCGCTCTATACGCTCATCCAACCGGAACGCAATGATCATTTCATTCACTCTTTTTTACGAATTTTTGAACAAAGTAAAGACCTTCCCGTATGGGAACTGGCAGGAAATGAAACAGATTGTATGATCGGCTATCACAGCGTTTCAGTGATTGCAGATGCTTATCTTAAAAATGCCACGCGCATTAATGCTGAAAAAGCATTGGAAGCTATGATCTTTACGTCTAAGATCAACGAATTGGGGAAAAGTGAATTTCGCAAAAAGGGCTTTATAAGTAGTCAAAACGAGCCTGAATCAGTATCTAAAACCTTAGAATATGCTTACGACGATTTCTGCATAGCTCAAATGGCCGCCAAGTTGGGGAAAAATGACATTGCTGAAAAATACTACCGATCTTCACTATCTTTTCTTAATGTTTACGATCCTTCCAGCAAATTCATGCGCGCACGTCGAGGTGGACAGTGGTTTAGTCCATTTGACCCAAGCGAAGTAAACTTCAACTATACAGAAGCAAATAGCTGGCAATACTCCTTGTATGCTCCACAGGCCATTTCGGTGTTAGCGGAAACCATGGGCGGAAAATCATCACTGTCCATGTGGCTGGATCAATTGTTTCAAACAAATTCTGCACTTAAAGGAAGGGATCAAGTCGATATTACTGGTTTAATCGGACAATACGCTCATGGTAACGAACCGAGTCATCACATGGCGTATCTGTACAATTATTCGGATCAACCTGCACGAACTCAGTTTTACGTAGATTCCATTCTCAAAACCATGTACACCACCCTGCCTGACGGATTATCTGGAAATGAAGACTGCGGCCAGATGTCGGCATGGTATGTACTCAGCGCATTGGGTCTTTACCAAGTAACACCCTCACATCCTTTTTACGACTTTGGACGACCGATCATCGACCATGCCGTGATCAACTTACCTGACAACAAGAAGTTCGAAATAAAAGTTATAAATAACACTTTATCAAACAAATATATTCAGTCAGTTAAACTAAACAATAAAACCTACAACACCTTACAGATCAATCATAGCGATATCGTAAACGGAGGTGCTCTGGAGTTCACCATGGGACCTAAACCTCCAAAAAGCGAACACTTTTCTTCGAGTGTCAGCGCTATCAATAAAGTAGATTACGGCTTTGTACCTGTACCCTTTTTTACGAATGAACAGCGTCTGTTCGACGATTCTTTACGTGTAGATATCTCGGCGTTGAATATTCACTCCTATGCTAAAAGATCGATAGAATACCGATTCACCAAAGACACAACGAAAATCCTAAAGTTTGACAAGCCGTTTTA
>JBFHIN010000142.1:0-5494 GCA_041596415.1 Crocinitomicaceae bacterium
GGAGCAGCAGACACCGAATTTTCATTAGTTCGATTCAAGGGCGATAAAAATACGGCTGACGCTGTCTATGACGGATTTCAACCATTGTCAGCAGAAGATATCGCTGAAACTATCTTTTTTGTGACAAGCACTCCGGCTCATGTCAATATTAACGATCTTACGATCATGCCTACCGCTCAGGCAACATCAACAATTTTCCATAAATCATAACATAAAAAAAGGAGGGCTAAACCCTCCTTTTAATTTTATTTTCTAATCAGAATTACTCTTTCATTGGTAACACAGTACCTTTAATCGTTAGAATGATAGGCTCCGATACGTTTGAAGTAACAGTAATTGTCTTTGTAAATGGTCCTACACGTTTCGTATCATATTTCACTGAAATCGTTGCTTTTTTACCCGGTGCAATTGGCTCCTCAGGTTTGTTGGCTGTCGTACATCCGCAAGACGTTTGTACACCTTGTATGATCACAGGAGTTTTTGATGTGTTTTTAAATTCAAAGGAGAACAATTCATCAGCTCCGTAAGGAATGTCATTTCTAACGATCTCCACAGTCGCAAATTGGATTCCTCCTTTTTGAGCGGTTTCTTTCGCTGTTTCCTTTTTAACTGGAGTCTTTGTCGTTTTTTCTTGGGCAACTACATTTGCACCAATAATCATAGCTAGGGAAAATATTAATGTTTTCATACTTTAATTTTTAACAAGGATAATACAATTAATTTGCCAAAATTAAGATTTAACAAAAAATTTCAATTTGAGGAATCATAAATCATCGAAAACTGGTCAATTACCTCCCTGATGGTGTAATACGTTTCCTTTCCCATAGACAACAACTGATCATAAGAAATCCAAACAACTTCCGTAATTCCCTCCTCCAGCTGCGGCTTTAAAGATTTATTGTCTTCAGATGTAAAATAGTACCAATACGTTTTTTTGATGGTAGGCACACCTTCATAATAATAAGTATGAAAAGTAGTCGTGATCTTTGTTTCAAATTTTGGCCAATCAAGCCCACATTCTTCTACAATCTCTCTTGCAGCTGCACTTTCAGGGACCTCTCCTACTTCAATTTTCCCCTTAGGTAAATCCCACTGATTGAAGCGTCTTATCATTAAAAACTTATCTCCATTTTGTACTATACCACCGGCTGCCTGAACAAAATCTAACGATTGAAAGAAATAATCGAAAAGCTTCTGATCAGATATACCAAAAACAACAAGATCAATAAAAGGCTCGTATTGCCTCACAAAATCAACCAAATCGTCATAAGTTCTCGGAAGCTCTGTATAGTGAAAACAGATACATTTTTCACCCTCACTAACACTTTCCTTAAACAGGAGCAATCTATTTTCTATAAAAACTTTGTACATTTGGCGCCATGATTTTGAACAACGATAAAGCATTAAAAGTAGCAGAATTTTTATTACAAATTAAGGCAGTAAAGTTGCAACCCAACCATCCCTTCACTTGGGCATCAGGTTGGAACTCCCCAATTTATTGTGACAACAGAATCACACTGTCTTATCCAAATATTCGAACATTCATTCGTCAGGCCTATTCAGATGCGGTGATCGATTATTTTGGAAAACCGGATGTAATTGCTGGTGTTGCGACAGGTGGTATTGCCCAAGGCGCATTGGTTGCACAAGAGTTAGGACTTCCTTTTATATACATCCGTTCATCGGCCAAAGGGCATGGAATGGGTAACCAGATAGAAGGTCATTTTGAAGCAGGACAAAAAGTTGTAGTGATTGAGGATCTTATTTCGACCGGAGGGAGCAGTTTAAAAGCTATCGAAGCTCTACGAGAGGCACGTTTGGAGGTAAAAGGATTAATTGCTATTTTCACCTATGGTTTTAAAGTTGCAGAAGAGAATTTTAAAAATGCCGCCTGCCCTTTTATTACCTTAACAAATTACGATTTTCTAATCGAAGAGGCCTTAAATAAGGATTACATTACCGAAAAAGACCTTGAATCGTTAAGAATGTGGAAGGATCAACCCGAAACCTGGAAAAGATAAGGTATGATTATAAAAAGTAATAAAGTGATTGTTGCTGCAGATGCCCAAACTGTAGCTTCTTTTTTACGCGATTCTAGGAATTTACTTCATTTATTACCACAGGAACAAATTTCTGACTGGAAAGCAACCGAGGAAGAATGTTCCTTTAAAGTTCAAGGAGGTGTTACCATTTCACTTATTCAAAACGGACACGAAGAGAATTCGAAAATCTTTATGAAATCTGGAGCTAAAAGCCCATTTCCCTTCACCTTGACCATCGAAATTAAAGATTTGGGAAGCGAATCTGAAGGCAATATTGTTTTTGACGGTGAATTAAACGTTTTCTTGAAAATGATGGTGGAAAAACCGCTTTCTGCGCTTTTCAATCTTATGTCTGAAAACCTTAAGAAATATTACGCTTGATCAAACGTATTTCTTTTAACTGATACACTTTCTGCTCACCCGACTCACTGTCAATTTTCACTGCCCCGTCATCGTTCACACCTCTTACCACACCAATAAATTCGCCTGTAGCATCTTCGTAAAGCGCCTTGGTGTCTTTCAAGTAAAGATTTTCTTCATATTCCTTTCTCAATTCTTGAAAATTCCCACTTTTTAAAATTTCCAGATATCGGTTACAAGATTGACAAAATGAAAAAATAAGCTCATTCAAAGACCAAAATGTTCCAGTCTCTAATGACATACTTGTGGCATTTTCAGGTAAAAGTGTTTGATTTACGTTTATTCCGATTCCTAGTATCGAATTTTTAATCATGTTTTGACTCAAGCTATTCTCAATAAGAATCCCAGCAATTTTTTTATCGTGAACAAAAATATCATTAGGCCATTTCACCTCTGCAAGAATGCCAAATTTTCTTAAAAAATCTACCGCAGCTAATGAGAAGAAATGAGTCAAACAGCTTTGTTGTGCAACTGCCAAATTGTCTGGGCAGATTA
Organism: Crocinitomicaceae bacterium; assembly: GCA_041596415.1. Lineage (GTDB taxonomy): Bacteria > Bacteroidota > Bacteroidia > Flavobacteriales_D > Crocinitomicaceae > M0103. Next base: position 2,958 of record JBFHIN010000142.1, read on the forward strand.
CACAGGTTAAAAGCAGGTTTTTTCCGCCCTCAGACTCCCAAATAGCCTGTCGCTGGCCTCTTCCCGCAGTTTGCTCATCTGCCATAATTACAGTGCCATGCGGACAATTTCCCGATTTCAAAAGGTTGGCAGCATAATTGTTCGTTGAATCTACCGTATTTAAATGAATAATTTTTCTCCCAATTTCCTGCATTGTATGAACTTCTAAGTAGGCATTGTCTAGTCAAAATTAAAATTTAAAGTTAGATTTGTAAGAATAATAATATTGAATGCGAAAAAGTAAAAACGATTTAGATTCTGAGGCGTTGTGTAACGCAATTGTAGAGGGAATGCAGGAAAACAAAGCAAAGGACATTGTAGTACTCGATCTTCGGGGAATTTCGAATGCCGTTTGTGATTTTTTTGTAGTTTGTAGTGGTGAATCTTCCACTCAAGTAGAAGGGATCTCACAATCCGTTTCGAGATATACCAGAAAAGAACTTTCTGAAAAACCATGGCACATTGAGGGAAAAACCAATAGTGAATGGATCTTGATGGATTATATTGATGTGGTAGCCCATATCTTTTACAAAGACGCACGTCACTTCTACGATCTAGAAGATCTGTGGGCTGATGCGGTAAGAACTGATATACCAAATTTGAATTAACATGGCTGAAAAAGATAACAAAAGAAAAAACCCGTTTTCCATTTATTGGATCTATGCCATAATAGGTATAGCGATCATTGGGTTTCAATTATTTATGAGCTCTGCAGGAAGAATTCCTGTGAAATATCAGAGTACTTTCTTTGAATTGGCGAAACAAGGCTACGTTCAAGACGCAAAGTTGGTGAACAAGGTCCGTGTAGATTTCAAAGTTACTACCGAAGGGCGTCAGTTTATTGCCAACAGTACTGACAAGCAATACAAACTCATTAAGGAATATTTAAAAAATGGAAACTCTGTAAAAACAGGTGATCCGGTTTTTGAGTTGAACATTATAGATGCTGGTAATTTTGAATCTCAAGTTAATGAAATTAATAAAGAGATAGTTGAGCAGAACAAAACCTTGAAAGCTGAAAATAAAAAACCATTGCCAACCATAGAATTGGTAGATGTTGAAGAAGTAAACTATATTGGAAACATATTAAGTTTCATTCTCCCTATTCTGATTCTGATCATTATCTGGATGTTCGTAATGCGAAGAATGACAGGAGGTTCTGGTGGTGCTGGTGGACAGATCTTTAACATTGGAAAATCTAAAGCGCAAGTTTACGAGAAAGGCAAAACTACCAACATAACATTTAAGGATGTAGCCGGACTTGAAGGAGCTAAGGAAGAAATCGTTGAGATCGTTGAGTTCTTAAAACATCCGAAAAAATACACTGAATTAGGTGCAAAAATACCAAAAGGAGCTCTTTTAGTTGGACCTCCGGGAACAGGTAAAACGCTTCTTGCCAAGGCTGTTGCAGGTGAAGCAAAAGTGCCTTTCTTCTCTTTATCAGGTTCTGATTTCGTAGAAATGTTCGTAGGTGTTGGTGCATCGCGTGTTCGCGACTTGTTTAAACAAGCTAAAGAGAAGGCGCCGGCAATTATATTTATTGATGAGATCGATGCCATTGGTAGAGCTAGAGGAAGAAACAACGGTTTCAACAGTAATGATGAACGCGAAAACACCTTGAATCAGCTTTTAACAGAAATGGATGGTTTCGGAACCAATTCAGGAGTGATCATCCTTGCTGCCACTAACCGAGCGGACGTATTGGATAGCGCCTTAATGAGAGCCGGTCGTTTTGACAGGCAGATCTATGTGGATATGCCGGACATTAACGAAAGAAAGGCCATTTTCCAGGTACATTTGAAACCTATCAAGTTGAAAAAGGACATTGATATCGATTTCTTAGCAAAACAAACTCCAGGTTTTTCTGGAGCAGATATTGCAAACTTATGTAACGAAGCAGCATTGATAGCGGCCAGAAAATCTAAAAAATTCGTTGAAAAACAGGATTTCTTAGATGCCGTCGATCGTATTGTTGGAGGACTTGAAAAGAAAAACAAGATCATAACTAAAGAGGAAAAGAAGGCCATTGCATTTCATGAAGCAGGTCACGCAACTATTTCCTGGTTACTTGAATATGCGCATCCTTTGGTAAAAGTGACTATTGTTCCGCGTGGTCAATCCTTAGGCGCTGCTTGGTATCTACCTGAAGAAAGGAGCATTACGACAACTGAGCAAATTTTAGATGAAATGTGTTCTGCACTCGGCGGTAGAGCAGCAGAAAAATTGATCTTCGGAAAAATCAGCACAGGTGCTTTAAGCGATCTTGAAAAAGTAACCAAACAAGCATATGCTATGGTTTCTATTTATGGACTGAATGAACGCATCGGAAACATATCTTATTACGACTCTCAAGGTAGAGATGCCTTTACAAAACCATACAGTGATGAAACAGCTCGATTGATTGATGAGGAAGTATCAAAGATCATTGAATCACAATACCAGCGTGCTTTAAAAATTCTTAGCGACAACAAGGAAAAACTTACGTTACTGGCTGAAAA
>JBFHIN010000143.1:0-5490 GCA_041596415.1 Crocinitomicaceae bacterium
CTCCATGAAAGGGTAGATCTTTTTTGTTGCAGAAATACCATTATTCTTTACCGTTGGATAAATTTTGATGTTCACATCTCCCTTTTTGAGAATTGGAATTTTAAAGGGAACCTCAAATACTCCAATGATCTCGTCGTCAATATAAACCCACGCATCCGTAAAATTATGTGTCAATTCACCTGTTGGATATTGAGAATTGGAATTAGCAACGAGTGTCCAATTATTGACTTCTAACCAAGATGGATCCTCATTGTTTTTCACGCACGATGACAAAACTGCGGAAAGTAGGGTAAATATCAGTAGTATTCTCATAAGTAATGTGGATAGAACGTCCTTTTATTTTAAATATTGTCAACAACGATCGACGAAGAAACTTTTAATCGATCCAATATCTGATGCGCGACGTCCAAAGCTCGATATCCATCTTCCAATGAAACGAGCGGAATCGTATCATTTTCAATAGCTTGAGCAAATGTTATAAGTTCTTCTTTTATGGCATTCACCTCCCCTATTTCAGGTTTATCGAAATATATTTTTTTCACCGGTTTACCTTCCCCCATATCAAAAACTATATCCAAAGGATTTGGCTCGCCTTTTACGTCTTCCATTCGTACAACTTCTAATTCTTTTGCAAAAAAGTCTACACTGATATAGGCATCCTTTTGAAAGAAACGTGATTTTCGCATATTTTTTAAAGAAATACGACTTGCTGTCAAATTCGCAACACAACCATTATCAAACTCTATACGTGCATTTGTGATATCGGGAGTATCACTCACTACCGCTACTCCGGAAGCTGAAATTCTTTTTATTCCTGAATTCACTACACTCAATATAATATCTAAATCATGAATCATAAGATCCAGTACTACAGGCACATCAGTTCCTCTTGGATTGAATTGGGCCAATCGATGCGTTTCTATGAACATCGGCTTATCAAAATAAGGCAAGGAAGCTTGAAATGCAGGATTAAAACGCTCAACGTGTCCTACTTGAACTTTGACATCTGCCTCACGAGCAAGTTCCATGAGGGTTTTGGCTTCCTCTACAGTTTCAGTGACCGGTTTTTCAATAAAAACATGCTTACTGTTCTTTATGGCTAATGCGGCCAATTCAAAATGCGACAAGGTAGGTGTTACAATGTCTACGCAATCAACAGCATCGATCAATTCTTGAGGTGAAGCAAATGCTTTTACGTTATATAATGTGGCAATTTCATTTGCAACATCCGGATTTGCATCGTAGATACCAACAAGTTCAAACGCCTCTTTTAATTCAGCTGCGAGACGAATGTGAATTTTACCTAAATGACCTGCGCCAATAACACCTATTTTGAGCATTTCGTTAAATTTTTCTCAAAGTTAATGCTCTTCAAGCGATCAATTTTACTAATTGACGCATTCTTATTAACAATAATCAATGAATTATGGCTTTTTCACCGAATTTCTCTTGTTCAAATTCATGTTTTTATAATAACCTGTATCTTTTTCGGTTAACAATTTGGTCAGCAAGGTGATCTGACCGGTGTGATAGGAAAAATGCTCCAGCACATGAATAATGGCAGAAAAACCGCTTACTTCAAATCCCTGGATGTTGTATTTTCTTTCTAAGGTTGAATCGGTAAGATCTTCCAGTACCGTACGTAAGCTCATGCGAAGGTTTTCAAGTAAAAAAATAAGCTCTGCTTTTTTTATGCCAAGTTGGGGTAAAAATTCTTCCTCACGGACGCGGTTATCCGTTTTACCGCCTATTCCTGATAAAATCCATTGTCGTGCATTCCCTGAAATATGAAGAATTTGATTTCCAATTGCCGGTATATTTGGCCCCGGCACCCGCCACAAGTCATTTTCATCGATCATCGTTAAACATTTATAAATTCGTTCATAAGATTCGATAAAAACACGTTGTTCAAATTCATTTTGAACCAGATAACTTAATTTTTCCATAACTATGGTGAGGTTTTGGTTTGTTTTAAATTTAAAAAAAATATCAAAGGCTATTTGCACTAAAGAGAAATTGTCTATATTTGCACTCACGAAAATGGTGGTTGTAGCTCAGTTGGTTAGAGCACTAGATTGTGGTTCTAGGGGTCGTCGGTTCGAGCCCGATCTTCCACCCAAAAAGTCAAAGCCTTGAATATAAATGTTCAAGGCTTTTTTATTCTCTAAAAATCTTTCTTAAGTCAACATATGTAATTGAAGCTACTACGCTATGTTTTAGACTAAAAAGAGTTAGTAAATATCCTTCTTTTTACAGTCCCTACTTTTATTAATCATGAACATTTCAATACTTTGTTATATATCTATCAAGTGTAATACTTTCTTTTTGACAAGTAATACTTAAATAAATTTTGATTTTTAATAGTATTACTATTATATTTGCGCCAAATACTATTTATTGTAATATGATAACTATTCATATTGATAGCAAAGTTTACTTAAAATATCCTGAATCCTCAGAGCTAGGAAAAAAAATCGTTCAAGGATCGATTGAACTGATGGATGAACTCGGATTTGAAAATTTCACTTTCAAAAAATTGGCAATTTTAATTAATTCAACGGAGGCTTCCATCTACAGATATTTCGAAAGCAAACATCATATACTTATTTACCTTGTGCATTGGTATTGGGCATGGCAAGAGTATAGAATTGAACTAGCCACAAAAAACATTGTAGACCCAAATGTTCGACTGCATAATGCCTTGAGAATCCTAACTGAAAAAGTAATAGAGGACTCTAATTTTTCACAAATCAATGAAGTGAAATTGAATCGCATTGTGATTGCTGAATCGGCAAAAATATACCTGAGTAAAAATGTAGAAACAGACAATAGATCCGGGTATTTCTCTCAATACAAAACCTTGGTTCATAATATCTCCGAAATAATTATGGAAATAAATCCGAAATATAAATATCCACACATGTTGATTTCAACGGTAATTGAAGGAGCATTACATCAACGCTACTTTAGTGAGCATTTGCCTAAACTGACGGATATTATACCGAATGAAGATGCAATAACAAATTTTTATTTGAATTTAGTAAAAAAGGAAATCGAATAAATTAATTTTGTATGGATAATTTCAATATGACAAGTAACTCTCTAAAAACATTAAAAAGGTTTTGGTCTTTATTAAAACCTGATCAAGGAGAGATTCGGAACATATACGTGTATGCCTTTTTCTATAGTCTTGTTAACTTATCTCTTCCTGTTGGAGTACAAGCTATTATCAACCTTATTCAAGGTGGCCAAATAAGTACTTCTTGGGTAGTGCTTGTAATTTTTGTAATCCTAGGTATCATCATTTCCGGCGTTCTTCAAATCAATCAATTGAGAATTACGGAAAACCTTCAACAAAAAATATTCGCAAGAGCTGCTTTTGAGTTCGCCTACCGCATACCAAAAGTTAAACTGGAAGCTATTTACCGTCATTATGCACCCGAATTGATGAATCGTTTCTTTGATGTGGTTTCAGTACAAAAGGGACTATCAAAAATCTTGATTGATTTCTCAACGGCTGCAATTCAAACTGTCTTTGGGTTATTGTTACTTTCCATGTATCATCCTTTCTTCATTGTTTTTAGTCTTGTGTTAGTTGTTTTAATTTATTCAATTTTCAAATTAACCGCAAAACGAGGTCTTGAAACTAGTTTAGAGGAATCAAAAAGAAAGTATAATGTTGCACATTGGTTACAGGAATTAGCGCGAACAAGTATCAGTTTTAAATTAGCGGGTGTCACTGAATTACCAATGAAGAGAACCAATGATTGGACAGATGCCTATATAAAATCAAGAGATTCTCACTTTCGAATTTTAATACAGCAGTATGTTTTGATGATCATTTTCAAAGTTCTTGTTGCTGCAGGATTACTTGTGGTTGGTAGTATCCTTGTTATGGATCAGAGTATGAATATTGGACAATTCGTTGCCGCTGAAATCATTATTCTACTTGTATTAAATTCTGTTGAAAAATTAATATACAATCTTGAGACTATTTATGACGTACTTACTTCTCTTGAAAAAATAGGACAGGTTACTGACCTTGACCTTGAAGTTGATGAAGGTATAGATATTACTGAATCCCTTAAAAATGAAGGACTGAGTGTAGAGATGAAAAATTTGTCCTTTACATATCCAGAACAAAAACATAAGATTTTTGAGAATCTTTCTCTGAACATTAATGCCAATGAAAGAATTTTGGTTTTAGGGGATGGTGATTCAGGTAAAACAACACTGTTATACATTTTGGCGGGAATGTATCCTTGTAGTGACGGAAATTTAATCTTCAATAGTTTACCTTACGGAAATTTAAATCCAAATCACTTGCGTTCAGTGATTGGTGATTGCATGATGACTGAACTTCTTTTCGAAGGAACAATCATGGAGAATATCACTATGGGGAGAGAAAGAGCAACTTTCGAAAACGTCCAATGGGCAGTTGAAAATTTAGGCCTGAAAGAGTTCATCAAATCGCTTCCTCAAGGATTCAATACTGAAGTGCATTCCCAAGGAAAACTTTTCTCCAAAAGCATCGTGGACAGATTGATCCTTGCCAGAAGTATTGTGGACAAACCTAGGTTACTTCTTATCAGGGACGCTTTCCCTTCTTTTACACAAATTGAGAAAATGAAAATCTTCGAGTTTTTAACTAGCGAAGATCGTCCTTGGACACTTGTTATTGCGTCAAGAGACGCACAGTTAAGACCACTTATGGATCGTTCATTCACGATCGATAAGGGAATGTTAAATCAAATTGCATAGGCTATGTTGAATATTTCTCCAAATAGTATTTCCGGAAAAATAGACAAGGATAAATACAGTAGTCTTTCCGGTGTTGAGCGCAAGAAATCAAATCATGTTTTCCGACGCATCTTATATGGTTTTCTGCTTTTATTAATTTTTATTTTGATTCTACCATGGACTCAGAATATAAGATCCTACGGAAGTGTAACTACCATACGTCCGGAACACCGCCCTCAAGGAATTCATACGGTGATTGGTGGCCAAATTCAGCGTTGGTATGTAAAAGATGGTGATTTTGTTGAGAAGGGTGATACTCTCCTAAAGATTACTGAAGTAAAAGACGATTATTTTGATTCATCGTTGATCCAAAGAACTAAAAATCAAGTAGATCTAAAAAAAGAATCTGCAGATTTCTATGAAGAAAAAATAAAAACGCAGGAATCGCAACTTGCACTTTTACAGCAGCAAAGGGATCTGAAATTATCTCAAAACAAGATCAAACTACAACAGGCAGCTTTGAAAGTACAAATAGACAGTATTGCACATGCTGCGGCACAGGTAAACTATTCGACGGCCAAATACCAGTACCAACGGATGGATAGCTTACATAAAAAGGGGCTAAAGTCATTGACGGATCTTGAAATGCGTAATCTAAAAGTTCAAGAAACTAAGGCCTATGAAATGGAGACAAAGAACAAGTGGCTCAACAGTAAAAATGAATTGATGAATCTGAAAATCGAAGGTTCA
>JBFHIN010000144.1:0-5489 GCA_041596415.1 Crocinitomicaceae bacterium
GATACATCCTTTACAACCAATGACTCCATATTAAATTTAAACACATTAGTAGATGCTAATTTGTATCCATATCTACAGCTTGGAGCGTATTACAAGGATTCGGTTACATTTACACCTGCACAGATCGATCGCTGGCATGTATTATATACTCCTCTTCCGGAAGCAGCAATTGATGGAAGTACACAGTATACATGGATTCCTGCTACCGATACCTTAGAGGAAGGTCAGGAAGTAAAATTTGCCGTAGATGTTAGAAATATTTATTCCATTGACATGGATTCATTATTGGTGAAATATTGGATACAGGATGCCAATCAATTAATTCATCCCATTGCATATGCAAGACAAGATTCGCTTCGTGTTGGGCAAGTACTGAGAGACACGATCACATTTTCGACCCTAGGACTAGCGGGAATCAATTCGCTTTGGATGGAAGTAAATCCTTATATCAACGGAAGTTTGTACATCACTGACCAGCCCGAACAACAGCATTTTAACAATTTACTTCAAGTTCCATTCTTTGTGAATGGCGATGATCAAAATCCGATTCTTGATGTAACTTTTAACGGTCGACACATATTGAACGGCGACATTATTGCTCCGGAAAGTGAGATCCTGATTACACTCAAGGATGACAACCCATATTTGATCATGGATGATATTTCGGATACAACCCTATTCGGTATTTATCTCACGGATCCAAGTGGTGTGCAGCGAAGAATTCCATTCGTTGATGGAAACGGAAACACCGTAATGCAATGGATCCCTGCTGACCAACAGAATATGCGCTTCAAAATAAGTTATCCTGTCTTTTTTGAAAAAGATGGAAAATATACGCTTTTTGTTCAAGGGTCTGACCGAAGCGGTAATGTATCCGGGGATTTTGAATATAGGATTACTTTTGAAGTGATTCATGAGTCAAGTATCAGTTACATGATGAACTATCCAAATCCATTTAGTACAAGTACTCGATTTGTCTTTACGCTAACCGGAAATGAAGTTCCCGATGATATTATCATTCAGATAATGACGGTTACTGGTCGTGTGATACGCGAAATTACCGAAGATCAGATCGGACCGATCAATATTGGCAGAAACATCACTGAATATGCTTGGAACGGTACTGACGAATTTGGCGATCCATTGGCCAATGGTGTTTATTTGTATCGTGTAAAAGCAAAGATCAATGGCGAAGATATTAAGCACCTTGAAAGTGGAGCTGATAGTTATTTCAAGAAAGGATTTGGTAAAATGTACTTGATGCGCTAATCGCTTTTATTAGTTTAAAAGAATCGACAGCTGAAGATCGCCGTATCATCAATGTAGGACAGCGGGCCTCGCCATTCGTCCAATTTGGAAAAGATCAAGTTGTTGAGATCTTCCATTTTTAATGGATAATAGTTGTGTACCAGTTTTACTAGACGCTCCACATCAAAAAACTCTCCTCTTTCATTCTCTAATTCAACAACACCATCTGTGTATAAAACGATCGTTGTGTTTGGTTTCAGTTGACTTTTACCGACGTTTAAAAATGGTAGTTCATCCAACATTCCAAGTCCTATGCAACCATCTTTGAGTAATTCTATTTTTCTCCCATTGGTGATAAAAGGATGATTGTGCCCGGCGTTCACATACACCATTTCACGGGTATTTGCATTATAATGTGCAATAAAGAATGTGATGAATTTTTCTCCCTTCGCACTGCGCATGACCTTTTTATTCAATTCTTGAATGAGAAAATCCATCTCGAATCGTTGATAATTGAAGAGGGTTCGTATTGTTGCCTGAAAATTGGCCATTAGCATTGCTGCTCCGATCCCTTTCCCCGATACGTCGGCAATACAAATGATATACTCATCGTCACCCAGCGGAATAAAATCATAGTAATCGCCTCCGACCTCATGTCGCTGCATATATTTCGCCGAAATATCCATGCGTTTATTAGATGGCAAATCAGATGGGAAGAGCAATTTCTGCATTTCTGAAGCCACCTCAAGCTCTTTTTTAATTCTTTCCTGAATGATGCTTTGCTTGGCCATTCTTTTATTCTCAATGGCAACCACAATGATATTGGTAAGCGTTTGAACGAAACCCATATTTGACAAACGATCTGTCAATTTAAACTTTCCTTTCAAAATATCTGAAAACAACAAATAAGCCAGCGGCTTATCCTTATGGAAAACAGGCACTACAACATCAAATTCGGAAAGTAAATTGGATCGACTCGACTCTATTACAGTAATCTCCTTAAAACGAAACAGATCTCGCTCCACATCGATTTCTTTGATTTTCCCCTTAAATCCTACCTTAAGCAGGCAATTCCATTCCTTTTGTTTATTGAATAAGATGAATTTTTTAAAACCCAGTTGTTCCCTCAATATAAATTCATAAATACGCATCAATTGCTCAACATCCTGATTGGCGTTTATCGCTTTTGTGATCTCAAGCAATGAAGTCAGTTTAAAATCCTTAAATTTTATCTGACTCTCTAAAGTGCGTATTTGCTGATCGTGCATTATAATTTGTCCAAGATTTGGGGTAGTCTTCTCAAGGCTGCCAACTCTCTGAATTTTTCTTTGACCTCAGAACAAGGGCTTCCAAAATAAGTTTTCCCTCCTTCCAGACTTTTGGCAATACCTGATTGCGCCAATATGATCGCACCCTCGCCTATGGTCACGTCACTTGCACATCCAACTTGACCCCACAGGGTTACTTTGTCTTCAATGCGCACACATCCGGCCAATCCAACATTTGCGGCCATAAGACAATGCTTCCCGATAATTGTATCGTGACCTATATGAACTTGATTATCGATTTTAGTGCCTTCGCCGATCGTCGTAATACCCGTCACTCCGGAATCTATAGTGCATAAGGCCCCAATTTCCACCCCTTTATGCAAGTGAACTCCACCACATGTGTACATTCTGTCAAATCCACTCGGCTTCTTTTTGTAATAAAAGGCGTAATGTCCGATGACCGTATTTGGTCCGATCACAACATTGTCATCCAACTGGGAATTATCCATGATACACGCTCCCGGGTAGATAATTACGTTCTTTCCGATCTTCACATTATTTCCAATAAAAACATTGGGATAGATCAATGCAGAAGGATCAACCTGAGAATCTTGACCAATTGCCGTATGCTGTGGTTTGAAGGGAGAAAAATGGCGCGTTAAACGATTAAAATCATCGAATGGTGCAGAAGATATCAATAGTGCCTTTCCTTCCGGACAGTCCACTTTTTGATCGATTAAAATGGTTGTTGCTGCGCTATTTAATGCTTTTTGATAGTATTTGGGATGATCAACAAAAACGAGATCCCCCTTTTCTACCATGTGAATTTCATTGATTCCCGAAATCTCATGATCCGGACTACCAACATATTCGCACGACAAAAATTCAGCTAGTTCAACTAGGGTAACAGAGGGTTCTAATTTCATGAGATTATTTTTCTATAAAAATAAGGCCTATTATCCGTAGAATCTCACATTTAACAAAAGACTTATCCTCTTGTTTGTGTTAATAGTTATATCTTGTAATTGTCTAAAACAAATAGAAATTGGCTGATCATAATTCACATTTAGCAGCAAAAACTGCGGTATGGAGCATCTGGACCAACACCTTGCTTGCCTTATGTAAAGGAATAACAGGCTATTTTGGAAATTCCTATGCTTTGATTGCCGATGCTATTGAGTCGACAAGTGATATTTTTGCCTCCATATTAGTTTTACTCGGAATCAGGTACGCGACAAAACCAGCCGATGAGAATCATCCATACGGTCATGGAAAAGTTGAGCCACTCACCACTTTCGCTGTTGTCGTTTTTTTAGTCGTATCCGCCACTATCATTTTTGTTGAGGCAATTCACAATATTCGCACACCTCATCAAGTGCCTGAAAAATTTACACTTATAGTTCTTGGCTCTATCATCCTGATCAAAGAATTCTCTTATCGCTTTGTAAAAAAAAGAAGCGAAGAAACCAATTCTCAATCCTTGAAGGCCGACGCTTGGCACCACAGAAGTGATGCGATAACTTCTCTTTTGGCATTCATTGGTATTACCGTGGCTATTATTTTGGGAGATGGCTATGAAGATGCCGACGATTGGGCTGCCATGATCGCTTCTTTATTTATAATTTACAATGCCTACCTCATTTTCAGACCTGCGCTAAGTGAAATTATGGATGAACACATTCACGAAGACCTCATTGCAGAAATAAGGAATTGGTCAATGGAAATTCCATCCGTTAAAGCCACTGAAAAATGTCATGTTCGAAAAATGGGAATGCATTACCTTGTTGACTTGCATATCGAAGTTGATGGCAATTTATCAGTAGCCCAGGGTCACGACATTGCTCATCAAGTTAAAGACCATCTTACTAAGAAAAATCCCTTAATCGCTAATGTGCTAATACACGTTGAGCCCGAAAATCAAAATAATTGATTGAACCAATACATGCATGGGTTGTAAACCTAAAAAAACAACTTATGAAAACAATCAACATTAGCCTATTCGCTTTTATTTTCCTTTTCTACTCATTTCAATGTACTTCTCAAACAAAAATGATAGCCCACAAAAGCCATGGAGGAACTTCTGCAAATTTTAAAAAGGCATTGAAATCAGGCAATATATCAGTTCACGCTTTGTCAAATTTTGGCATGGCACCACAGAAACTAGTGAGAAATTCAAAATTGGATTCTGTCATTTTGGTAAATGAAAGAACTGCCGTTATGATTACCAGCGAATCCTGTCATTTTGAAGAGTACGGAAGTCGCGAAAAGGTTGGAACGGCAGGTCTTTGGAGTGCAGGTAAGGATACAGTTTACGATCATCCTGTTTTTACCGGGAAAAATTCGGTGGAAAAAATGAAACAACTAATTAAAAGCGATTACTTTTTTACCAATTCTGTTGATGAAATAGTATTTGTCGGTTTTGAAGGAGAAAATAATAAACGTAAAAATGTTGCGAATAAAAATGCTCCGATCACAGAAAAACAAGATGCTGAAAATGATGAATTACAGCTCCGTAAAAAAATCCCAATTCAACATCGTTCTGCGTTCATGATCATGGTGCTCTCATTCATGAATGTATTTTGTAAATGTCATTTTTAAAAGCTTTGAAGCCGAATAAAAAAGCCTCCGAATTTTTAAAGACTACGTTTTTGTTGTTTTTCACCTTAGGAATCGTGTTTATTCCTTTTTCTTTTCTATTTAGCTCAATTCAACTTTGGCTCACCTCGTTTTTGTTTACACCGTTAACTCGATTCATTCAAAATCAATTTCATCTAACAGGAATATTGAATGATTATTCCTCTGATTCTTTAAGTCTATGCATACTCCTTGTTTTTCTGATTATAATATCAATGCTTATAAGTTTATTTACTTCTCGAATTAAATCAAGTTTTGCTTACAGTAAATTGAATTTTGATCTGAGCATAATACTTCGACTTTTTATCGGTCTAGTACTGCTGAAATATGGAATAGACA
>JBFHIN010000145.1:0-5457 GCA_041596415.1 Crocinitomicaceae bacterium
CGTTGGAAACATACGAACAATGCGTTCTGCTTCGCGATCGATCGATTGATAAACTCCTCTTTCTACATGAACGTTACTCACTGATCCATCCTTTTCAACAACAAAAGAAATAAAGACTTTTCCCTGCATGTTCATTTCAATAGCATCTTGCGGGTAATTCAAGTGATCGACAATAAACTGGCTCATGGCAATATACCCACCAATGTACTCTGCATCTACGGCAGGAATTTCCACAATTTCGATATCGATATCCTGAATCCCTCCACCAAAATTGTCAAAGTCACCAACGTTTAGATCACCCGTGTTTCCGTCACCGGTCGCCTCTACACCTTTACTCGTATTATCAGTTGCTGTGATCTGATCTCCAATAGTTTGTTGCGCATCTACCGTAACTTGATTATCCGTATTACGGGGAATTTCTCTCACAACCGGAATTTCAATTTTTTTAGGCGTTTCTTTGGTTTCCTGCAGTTCATAGCGAAGGTTAACTACAGATTCTCTACCGGTTTTAATCGTTTCATTCACAGGTGATTTGTACGTAAATGCAGCTAAGGCAAAGGCACTAGATGTAAAAAGTCCAATTTGAAAAAGGACGATACGTTTTCCTTCGAGGTTCAACCTCGGATTTTTTTTCGCGATCATACATTAAAAATTTAATTGTTAATGTTTCGTTAAATCCAAATCCTATGCCATCAAGCATTAAAAAACGTCCAAACTAAAAGCATTGATTCAAGTGTGTAAAATCAAGATTAAACGGTCGTTTTTTCAGCATAAAAATTAAATTCTCAAACCCTAAAAGCGAAAAGGTTAAATCTTTATTAACAATAAGTGTTTCCTGTCAACAATGTCATGCCTAAACACCAATTTTTAATTATTTTTGTCCTGATGAAAAATTCAGTGTCAAAAACTAAAAAACATACCCTTGTATTCGAGCAGGAGTACGACTTTGACATGATTGGATTGTGCTCCCATCACAGTGATTATCGATTAGCTTGGAGTATCAATGAAAAGTTGAACATACACCTAAGTAAATCGCTAGAGGATTATTACGTCAGCACTAAGAAAAGCATTAAGGCTTCCCAACATTCTCTTTATGAATTTAAGGATGAGGAAAACCTTATTGAGTATTACTTGATTAAAAATAAAGATCATTCTAAGTTTCTAATTCCAGAGAAACCTACCATTGATTTTTTTCTTTTCCTCTATCATAATCATATATGGGAACCTACCGAATTATTGATTCAACTGAAAGAAATCCCAAGTATTTTGGGCGGATTTGTTTTCGATCCAGAAGAGATCGATTCAACTGAAAATATTGTATTTAACTAGTTTATGAAAAAAACCAAAATAGTGGCGACCTTGGGTCCTGCGTCGAGTGATGAAGCGATATTAAGACAAATGTTCTTTGCAGGACTGAATGTCTGCCGTTTGAACTTTTCGCATGGCTCGTATGAGGACCATTCTAAAGTCATCGAAACTATTCGTAAACTGAATGAAGAGACTGGCTTAAACGTAGCGATTCTTGCAGATCTCCAAGGACCAAAGATTCGTACAGATGAAATGGAAAACAACGGTGTGGAGCTCGTTAACGGGGAGGAAGTTAAGATCGTAACTGATAAAGTTTTAGGAACTTCTCAGGTGTTTTCGATCAATTATTCAAAATTACCACAAGAAGTTAAGGCCGGTGAACGTATTCTACTTGACGATGGAAAAATTGCGCTGGAAGTGGTGAAAACAGATGGTCAGAAGGAAATCACCGCGCTTATTGTACACGGTGGAATCCTATCCTCTAAAAAGGGGGTGAATTTTCCGAATACTAGAATTTCCATGCCATCGTTGACTGAAAAAGATTTAGAAGATCTTGAGTTTGCGCTTGAGCAAGATGTTGACTGGATAGGATTATCATTTGTACGATCAGCACGTGATATTATTGAACTTAGACACATCATCAAATCCAAAAAATGCAAAGCCAAGGTCATCGCTAAGATCGAAAAACCTGAGGCTATCGAAGATATTGACGCTATTATTCGTGAAAGTGACGGATTGATGGTAGCACGTGGGGACCTGGGTGTGGAAATCCCTTACCAGAACGTTCCGATCATTCAGAAAATGTTGATCAACAAATGTATTCTTCATGCTAAACCCATCATTGTTGCTACGCAAATGATGGAAAGTATGATCACCAATATAACCCCGACAAGAGCTGAAGTTAACGACGTTGCTAATGCCGTTTTGGATGGTGCTGACGCAGTAATGCTTTCCGGTGAGACATCAGTGGGTAAATTCCCGGTAGAAGTGATCAAGACCATGAGCAACATTGTTCAGGAAATGGAAAATTTTGGGGGTATCTACAACAAAGAAGAAATACCTGAAAAAAATCAAGAACGTTTTATTTCAGATTCCATCTGTTTCAATGCTTGTCGTTTGTCTCAACGCGTTCAGGCGGATGCCATAATCACCATGTCCTTCTCAGGATATACGGCGTATAAAATCGCTTCACAGCGACCGAAAGCTCCCATTTTTGTATTCACCAGTAACCAAAAGATCCTTACCCAATTGAATTTAGTTTGGGGAGTTCACGCATTTCATTACGACAAACAAATCAGCACGGATCATACCATTGCTGATATCAAATATCTATTGAAAAAAGAAGGGATTTTAAAAACGGGTGATCTAGTTATCAATATTGCATCCATTCCTTTAGAAGAATTGGGTAGCTCAAACATGTTGAAATTAAGTTATGTGGAATAGAATCTTGCTCTGTTTTCTTTTCGGGAGCATTACTTTAAAAGGTGCAGCCTGTGCCGTTGATGTACAAATAACGGAAGGTGCTAGTATCAGTTTTTGTCAAGGAAATATTTCTCCCATCAATGCCACTTCAGGCTTTGCGTCATACACGTGGAGCGGACCGGTCAGTGGAAGCTCATCGAGTATTACACCTACAGTTTCCGGAACCTATACTGTTGATGCTACAGATGGTGTCGGATGTGTGTCCAGTGCTTCAATTGTTGTTACCATTAACACCAATCCAGTTCCCGTTATTGTATCATCGGAGGGTAACGTAATCTGTAATGGTTCAGGAGGATCAACGCTTTCTTTAACGAGCGGCTACAGTGCATATAACTGGAGCACAAGTGAAACATCACCCTCAATTTTAGTGACTTCAGCGGGAACATATTCTGTCATTGTAACAGATGCCAACGGCTGTAGTGGAACTTCTTCGATTACCCTTTCAGCACCAAACTTCACCTTAACCGCAGGTTCCGGTGGAAAAATATGTCAAGGTGGGTCAATCCCATTAGTTGCAAGTGGCGGAACCAGCTATTTATGGTCGACCGGTGAAACCGGAAGCAGTATTGTAGTAGCTCCTTCAATTACTCAAAATTACTCCGTGACAATTACCAATGGAAGTTGTATCCAGACCTTGGAAAGAGAAGTTTTTGTTCAAAACTGGCCTTCAGATGTCGTTCGCGATACCTTTTACACGGGAGTAGGTCAGTCAGTTTTCTTAAATGGACCCGACGGTTATGAAACTTATAGCTGGACGCCAACGCAAGATCTTTTGGCCTACACCAATCAAGGTGCAGTTTTTAACGGAACGCAAGATGCCGTTTATACTGTTCATTCCACCATTAACGGATGTTCAAGAAATGACAATATTTGGGTCTTCGTTGTGAAACTTACAATTCCAACTGGATTTTCACCTAATGATGATGGTATAAACGATTTTTTCGTTATTCCTGAAATTGCCAAATTCAGAGGAAAAGTGAAAATATTTAATCGTTGGGGAGATGTGGTTTACGAAAGTGATTATTATCAAAACGATTGGGGCGGAACCTGTGAAACGCCATTCTGTGCGGGTCAAGGAGATCTTCCCGAAGGAACTTATTATTATTCTGTCGATGTAGATAAGGTACATTTCGATGGATTCACGACAATTCGTAGAACAAAATGATAAAAAGATTATTTTTTCTATTCCTTATTGGAATTCAAACTAGCGTATTCGGACAAAACACACCGCGCTATTCCCAATTTAATTTTGCCAAGACCCTCAACAATCCGGGTGCCTTGGCTACAGATGCGACATTCCAAAATGATCTGATCTATCGCAATCAATGGGCAGGAATCGATGGTGCGCCAAGTACAATTGGTTTCAGTAGTTCTTACGAGATCATCGACGAAATGGCCGTAGGTATAAATTTTTACAATGATCGTATTGGGTTAACGCAAACCAATTCCTTTACGGCAATGTATGCTTACCGCTTGTTATTTGAAGAACGTCGATACTTATCCCTTGGTATCGGATTGGGCTTCGATAATTTCTCGCAAAACTTTGCAGACGCTACCACCACTGTGGCTAATGATCCAAGCTTCTCTCAGAGCTACTCCAACTTTAAGTTTAATGCTGCATTTGGAATGTATTATCGCTCTTCTAACTTTTACTTTGGGTTGAGCATTCCACGTTTGTTGCAAAATGCCTTATTTGTTGACGCCAGCAGACTGAATCCTTCCTTATGGCACTATCAGATGATGACCGGATTTTATTGGGAAATTGGAGATAACTTCGTTTTAAATCCAAACTTCCAATTCAAGGGTACGTACAATGCTCCGCTGCAAGGCGATGCTTTGATCCGTGGAATATTCAATCATTTTGGTGCTTCTGTAGGCTACCGTACTGAAAATTCAATAATAGTAGGACTGGATTATACCTTTGCCAAACAATTGCGCGTTGGCTACGCATTCAATTACGATGTTGGCCCCTTAGCACGCGTTAAAGGAATGTCCAATGAGGTCTATTTAGGTTTCGCCTTTCCATATTATTTCAACGGAGAAGAATTCGACTCCAGAAAGTATGTAGGACGTAAAGGAAACACCAAATACGAATACAATCGTAAATATGGCAGACACCTTAAAAACAAAAGAAAATACTAGTCTTTTCTCTAGGTAAATCAATCAAGGATAAATGGATTTTCCCTTTACTAAATCCATTAAACTGATGTATATTTGTACACGCAAAACAATTCTATTAAAATGAGCCCATTTTCTAATCGTCACATTGGCCCAAACGCTGAAGAAAAAACAGCAATGTTGGCTAAAATTGGTATTCAATCAGTTGATGAATTGATCGATAAAACCATACCGGCGCATATTCGTTTAAATCGTGAGTTACATATCACAGATGCCTTGAGCGAACAAGAATATTTACAACATGTTGCCGAGCTAGGCAAGAAAAATAAAGTGTTCAAATCATTCATCGGAATGGGTTACAATGAAACGATTGTTCCTTCTGTTATCTTGAGAAATGTACTCGAGAATCCAGGATGGTATACGGCTTACACCCCTTATCAAGCTGAAATATCGCAAGGTCGACTTGAAGCCTTGTTGAATTTCCAGACAATGGTATTGGATCTTACAGGAATGGAGATTGCCAATGCGTCTTTGTTAGATGAAGGCACA
>JBFHIN010000146.1:0-5451 GCA_041596415.1 Crocinitomicaceae bacterium
CACACTTCCCCAACGATTGAAAATAACAATGTGGCAATTTGGATGTGCTTTTTCTAAAAAGTCGATCATAAATACGTCGTTTTTACCGTCAAAGTTCGGAGTGATAACGGTTGGAAACACTGGGTCAAAGCCATCGCATAATGAAGCAACAATTTTAACTGTGTCTTGCGTATTTCCACAAACCGGGTGACTCAACTTGTACATAAGTAAATTAACGCCTAAGCCAAAATCGTTTGCGGTGGTATTTGATGTATTGTTTGGAGTTAAGCTTCCTGAACCTGATATGAATTGCCATTTAGCTGTTTGACCTTGTGCAGGTGTTGTTGCATTGAATTGAATTGCACCTTGTTCAATACATACAATTGTGTCATTTTGTGCAATAGTGGCTTTGGTTGTATGATAAACATGCATCGTGTCTGAGGTCGATGGACATGAACCATTAGTTATTGTCCAAACGAAATCGTTCCATCCATTAGCCATATTTGACGCTGTTGAGGTTGGTGAATTTACATCCTGAATCGATGCTCCGGTGTTGGAGGTCCAGGTACCGATGCCATAGAGCGGAGGGTTGGCTGATAAATTAACTGTCGCCGCACTACAAATAATCATAGTGTCGAGCGTGCTAGCCGGAAGAGGCATTTGAGAGGCGATAACGCGAATGGTGTCAGACTTGCTTCCACAAGATGGGGTAGAGATGGTCCAAACCAAAATGTTGGTCTGGTAAGCCAAATTATTTACCCCTGTCAAGTTTGCAAATTGATTATTGAAAGCCGCTTGACCTGAAAAGACACTCCATTCTCCTGTTCCGCTAGTTGCAGGTATTGCTTCTACGGTAGTGGAAGTACTTTGGCAGAGGCTTATGGTGTCCAAAAGAATAATGGCGTCAGAAGGGTATTCAAGGATTTCAACGGAGAAGGAACAAGACTGTGAATTGCCGGATGAATCTGCTACCATATACGTTTGTGGTGTAACGCCAATTGGGAACAGATCTCCGGAAGTAAATCCTGTTCCGTCAGTCTGTGTTAAAACGGTAATACAATTATCGTTGATGGTCGGAGCAGCGTAATTAACCACAGGGTCACAAGTAACAATGTTTGTAGGGCAAACGATGGTCGGCGCCTCTGTTTCAAATATATACAAGTTGAACGAGCATGTAGCCATATTTCCGCCCACGTCCATTACTTCCATTTCTATGGTGTGATTTCCAGTGATCATCGTTGTTCCGATAGGTGGATTTTGTGTAATTGCAAAATTGGAACAATTGTCAAGCACTAAGGTTTGAGAAATATAATTTCCTAAAGCAAGTGTACAATTTGTTCCATTATTGATCGGCGCCGGTGATGGACAAGTGATCGTTGGATTATCATTATCTATGGGTGTTAACATAGTGATACATGTTCCACTGTTTCCTTGTGCATCTGTAACTGTTATTAAAACGGCAGTTAAACTATTTTCTATGGCGCCAATTGCTGGGTTCTGTGCATACATCAATGACCCGCTTGCCGTACAGTTGTCACTAGCTGTTATCTGTCCACTTAGATCAGGTACTGGGTAATCGCAACTTGAATTGATGGCAACGTCAAAAGTGGATGGACAAGTGATCACAGGATCAATATTGTCCACAGCTTCAGCCGTAAACGTACATTGCGTTGAATTGCCTTGTTCGTCAAGCACGGTAATCGTCATACTTGTATTTGCGGTGATGATCGTCCCTGAAGGTGGTGCTTGAGTAATGCTTAACATTCCTGATGGCGTACAATTATCACTTGCGCTGACAAGTCCGGTGTAATCTGCAAGGGTTCCTGAACACGAATTATCTACGTTAACGTATTGTGTTCCAGGACAAGAAGCTACGGGTGGAGAAGCATCAAAACCGGTAACTACTAAATTGTCTATCGCAAGTGGCGTTCCGCCTATGGTGGCATCGGTATAAGTGAATCTGAAGCCCAATTCAAAATTCGAGTAATCAAGAGCAAGGGGAAGTGCAATGGAATTAGCCGTCCAATTGCTGGTGCTCACCATCACAGCTCCCGCTGTAAGCCAAGATGCACCACCATCTGTACTGTAGACAAGTTGGGCATAATCTTCCAGTGCAACACCTTCAATTTTGTAATCAAAAGTGACATTTAGGTTTGATGCACATGTTCCGTTTATGGTAGTGTGAGCAATAATTTCTTCTAATCCGGTTGCGGCGTTGTCGTAGGCATATTGTTCTGTTCCTGATGCACCGCAACCCGCGATAGTGCCTCCCTTGGTAACATATAGCGATTTTGTGCCGGTTATGCTTGGACCATTACCTGCACAAGTATTATTGATCCAAAAATTGCTTGTTCCCGAAGCTACAGATGTCCAGGGAAAGGTTGCTCCCTCGAAGGTTTCAGTATGCAAGGTTGTTTGCGCAATGAGTATAGAACTCTGAGCGAGAAGGGTTAGGAATATTATTAGACGCATAGCGATAAAAGTTGATTTGTTTTCAGTATCGAGCTTTACAAATATAAAAGAAAGAACCTTTTTTAAAAATCTAGAGAAGAACAGCTTATCAACAATCACCACCAGTTATAGGATTATTCCTTATTTAGAGGTCATAATTCACACATCTATTGCTTAAAACTTTTATTACACATTGCGCTAATTATTAAGTTTCGGTTTAATTTCGCTTAAAATAGCAAAGAATGAGAGTAGGTATATTTTGTGGTGGATTTTCCTCAGAGTATGAGATCTCACTGAAAAGTGCAGATACGATTCAAAAGAATTTTCCGGATGGGCATGAGGTGATAAAGATTTTTGTAAATGAGGATTCTTGGAACGCTGAAACTACAACAGGTATAGTTCCTTTCGATCTTAATTCAATGTCTGTTATCGATGGTTCCGAACCGATCGACCTCGCCATTGTCTATATCCATGGTGATCCAGGAGAAAATGGGAAAGTTCAGGCTTTACTCGAAATGAAAAATATTCCCTATTTAAATTCAGGGCCTTTAGCTTCTGCTTTATCTTTTGATAAATGGTATTGTAATCAATTTTTAAAAGGATTTGGACTTTCAGTGGCCAAATCGCTTTTTCTTACGCGTCCCGATCAATTCTCCGAGGATAAGATCATTACTGAACTTGGTTTGCCGGTTTTTGTTAAACCAAGCGATTCGGGTTCCAGTTATGGCATCTCCAAAGTGAAAAATAAAGAAGAGTTGGCTAAAGCTCTTGAATTGGCTTTTCATGAAGGTGGAACTGTTGTCATTGAGTCGTTTTTGAGTGGTACAGAAGTAACGTGCGGTGTATACCGGAAAAAGCAAGGTGTATATGCTTTGCCTTTAACCGAGATTGCTTCCGAAAATGAATTTTTTGATTATGAAGCTAAATATTTAGGCAAATCTCAAGAAATAACCCCTGCAAGAGTATCTGAAACGCTCAGGGATAAGGTACAACAAAAGGCCAAGTTTATTTACGAGCTTCTAGGTTTACGTTCAATTGCTCGAATAGATTTTATGATCGTAGATGATGAACCTTTCGTAATCGAAGTGAACACAACGCCAGGATTTTCTCCTGCCAGTATTGTTCCGCAAATGATACAGGTTGATGGGGGAACTATAAAAGCGTTTTGGAGCGAGATCCTCGAAGCAGAATTAAATTAATACGTCGATAAGGCGTTCAATACTTTTTCAATTTTATTTACGGCACTGCTACTCGTTCCTGTAAAATTATTGACAGTTATGGCAAAGGCGATTTTCTTCCCGCTGGCGCTATTCACGTATCCGGAGTATGACTTTATGCGCGACATCGTACCGCTTTTTGCTTGTATACAACCTTGTCCCGGCTGGTTAACGCATACATTGGTTAAAGTTCCTGATTTGCCTGTTACGGGAAGTGTTGTAATGTAATTTACGGACTGCCCAGCCTTATTCATTTCTTTGAGCAACGAACAAAAATGGCGTGCTGAAATACCGTTGGATCGTGATAGTCCGCTGCCGTCATTTAAGAAAAGTCCATGGGTGTTGAATTTAGTTTTCCAGAAAAGTTCAAGTTGTTTAATTCCTTCTTCTGTCGATCCGTACCCTGATTTGTAGTAACCAACAAGGCTTAACAACCCTTCCGCAAAGAGATTTATACTTTTCATATTCGTTAAGGTGGCAATTTCTAAAATTGTTGCGCCTTTATGTGACCACAAGAGTTGAAGAGATGTGTATTTGTGGTGAATGGTCATGTCCTGTCTTCGAACGGATTGTGCTCCTTCAATCACTTCGATCCCGTTTTTCTGGAGCACTTTCAATAATTCATAAGCCAACTGATATTCAGGATCAGGAATACTGCCTTTCACCTCAAATCCACTCTGATTTAAAGGTAGAGAACCCGTTCCAAAGCGTTCTTGAGAATAAGGTCCACCGAAAATATAAGAATGGTCACCCGAAACATGTTCACTTTTGATGTAGTTGTGAAAGGTAAAGTCAGGAATGTTGGGTTGCATAGAGATCAGTTCTGTTGTTGAACCGGCTTTGCTTCCCGTTTTGAATTTATAAACAACCATATTGTCAAAAATGCAAATCCCGGATGGGCCGGCACCATAATAGTTGCCTATATCACTCCAGCTCCAGCCATCAGGAACACCTGCATAGCCGAATTCAGAACCGTCGGCGATCAAAGCCCCTGAGATCTTTTTTATGCCAAGTTTCTTTAATGAGTCAGCCCATTGTTGCAAAAAATCTTTCTCATGACCTGTCTTATTGAAATATTTACTTCCCAAAGTCATGTCGCCACCACCACGAATCCAAATGTTTCCGTTGAGAACACCTTCAGAGTTTACCTTCCCGTCCGTGTAAATTCTTGTTTGTGGACGATAATCAGGCCCTAGAATTTCTAGTGCAGTGGCCGTAGAAAATAGTTTTGCTGTAGAAGCCGTGGGAAGTGAAAGATCCGGATTTATAGATCCAATTTCTTCTCCGGTTTGCAGATCAATAGCCATAAAGCTGATGCTCGCATGCTTAAATTCGGCATGATTTGAAAAATTATTGAGTACTTGCTTTAAATTTTCTTGTGCCTGGGTAGGAGGTAAAAAATTGAAAACAAGCAATAATAGCAGGATTCTTCGTATATTCATAGCCAAATAATTAACGTTCAAAAATGTGAAAAAAAATACTTGCTCTCATGCGCAAGAAAGATTCTTTTCAACAGACGATTATTATTTGAAGGAACAAAAAAGAAGCCAAGACCTGAGTGAAGTGTGAGGATGGAGAAAAAAA
Source organism: Crocinitomicaceae bacterium (assembly GCA_041596415.1). Taxonomy (GTDB): domain Bacteria; phylum Bacteroidota; class Bacteroidia; order Flavobacteriales_D; family Crocinitomicaceae; genus M0103. Next base: position 5,232 of record JBFHIN010000146.1, read on the forward strand.
TTAAGATTTTAAGAATAATCAATAGGTTCAATATAGGTGGACCAACTTACAATGCTACTTTCTTAACTCGTTTTATTTCAGATGAGTTTGAGACCTTATTGATTGGTGGTTTACCTGAGGACGGTGAGGAGGATTCATTGCATATCCTTGAAGAATATGGAGTTCAACCTATGTTGATCCAAGAATTGAAAAGAAATCCTAGTTTTCAAAACGACCGTAA
>JBFHIN010000147.1:0-5436 GCA_041596415.1 Crocinitomicaceae bacterium
CGCTCCATTCGATAGCATATTCTTGTCCCACGATCATGTTGCTCAGCAACATGGCGGTCAGTAAAGTAAGTACTTTGATTTTTTTCATCTTTTTGTAAATTAGGTTAGCCCGGTATAATTTGATGGAGTAATCAGTTTCAGTTCTTCTTTTATATGTTCCGAGACCATGAGTTCATCAATAAACTGATGTAAACTCTCTCTAGTAACTTTTTCATTCTTTCTTGTCAGTCCTTTTAGCGCCTCGTACGGTTTTGGAAAGCCTTCTCTTCTCAAAATAGTTTGAATTGCCTCAGCAACTACCGCCCAATTATTTTCAAGGTCACGTTCAAATGCCTGTTCATTGAGCAAAAGTTTATCCAAACCTACCAATGTCGCTTTCATGGCAATCAGCGTATGTGCAATCGGCACGCCAACAGTTCTCAATACAGTCGAATCTGTCAGATCACGTTGTAATCTGGAAACAGGTAGTTTTGCCGATAAATGTTCAAACAAAGCATTTGCAATACCAATATTACCCTCTGAATTCTCAAAGTCTATTGGATTCACTTTATGCGGCATCGCAGAAGAACCAATTTCACCTTCTTTAAGTTTTTGTTTGAAATATTCCATGGAAATATAGGTCCACATGTCACGATCAAGGTCAAGTAGTATTGTATTGATCCTTTTCAATCCGTCAAACAATGCCGCCAAATGATCATAATGCTCGATCTGAGTAGTCGTCTGACTCCTTTTTAGACCAAGCTCATTGTTTACAAAATTATTTGCAAAACTGACCCAGTCATTTTTTGGAAATGCTACATGATGTGCATTGAAATTTCCTGTAGCACCACCAAATTTGGCAGCAAAGGGTATTTGTTTTATAAGTTCCAGTTGATTATTTAAACGCTCGGAGAAAACTCTTATCTCTTTACCCAGTTTGGTAGGAGACGCAGGTTGTCCATGCGTTTTTGCCAACATCGGCACATCTTTCCACTGTTTTTCTAAATCATCCAATTTATGGATCACTTTTTCAAGTAATGGATAATAAGCTTTGTTCAGTCCATCCTTCAGTGATAAAGGAATGGCCGTGTTATTGATATCCTGTGAAGTAAGACCGAAATGCACGAACTCCAAGTACTTATCCAGGTTCAACTCTATCATTTTCTCTTTCAAAAAGTACTCAACGGCTTTCACGTCATGATTGGTCACCCTTTCTGTATCCTTTATCCACTGGGCATCTTTTTCAGTAAAATCAATGTAGATCTTTCTTAAATCTTCAACTATTTCCTTCGGAAAATCATGTAAAGGTTCAATACCGCTATTTACTAAAGCAATTAAATACTCAACTTCCACCAAAACCCTATACCTAATCAAGGCAAATTCTGAAAAGTATTGTTGAAGTTCAGTTGTTTTGTTGTGGTATCGTCCGTCGATTGGAGAAATTGCCGTCAGTGGAGAAAATTGCATGCCTTTACTTTAAAAATAAAGAAAACAAAGATAATAAAGCAGTCTTTATTGTATGCATAAATATGACTTTGTTTATTTTTGAGCATGAAATTTTTCAAAAATTTTCTATTTGGGATTCGAGCATACTGGAAAGCGTTGAAGTTTATCAAGGAACATCGATTCTATGGTTATATTCTGATCCCGGCTCTTTTAATGATCGGAATTTACAAAATCGGAGAAAAAATTCAGCTCAATCGCCCCATACCTTCGATTGCGAACATGAATGATCTCATTTGGTTCTTTCTGTATATTATGTTGGAAATTTCCATTGCAATTTTGCTCATGAAATTCGCTAAGTACCTGGTTGTAATATTATTATCCCCTTTGCTTGCGCATTTAAGTCAGAAAACAGAACGTATACTCACCGGCAATACATATGTTTTCAATTTTAATCAGTTCATGAATGATGTTCGTAGAGGAATACGCATTGTCATTCGAAATCTGATGTGGGAGTACTTCTTTTTTCTTATCATCTTCACTGTTTCTTTTTTGGGTTGGCAGGAGCCCAAAAGTGCGCCAATCTTCTATCTGACTTTTTTAATCGGATTCTTTTATTACGGATTCAGTTTCATGGATTACGTCAATGAGCGTAGAAGGCTGGATGTTGATGACAGTATCCTTTTTGTTCGCAAACATCGTGGCTTAGCTATCGCCATAGGAGGCGTTTATTCCATGTTGATCCTTGTACCAGTAGATCTAGGTGTGATCTTTAGTTTTACAGGTTTCAAAACGCTTACTTTCTTTCCGGCAATGGGACAATATCTTTTACACTTAATTTTGTGGATCTCTGCCTCCGCAGCACCTATTCTTGCAATTGTTGCATCGACAATCGCCATGGATGATCTCGTTGGTTTAAAAAGAACGACAGATGGAGGAAATTAAATTGCACAAACCATTAAAAAATAATATTTTGGAGTAAAAATGAAGAAGCAAATTTTAATAGCTACAAAAAATTGTTTTCTTTTGTAACCGTATTATATACAGACTCACTTAACTGAAACTTATGATTGGAAGATTTCTCTCTTTAACTTTTCTTCTGCTTTTAGCAAATCAACTTTGGGCAAATTCAGGGGCAGTCCCTCCGGATAGCAGTGTTAATTTGGTAGACAGAACATCTGCTCTTCTTACCATCGATGAAGGAAGAAGTCTTTTTTATGAAGGAAAGGTTCGGGACGCATTAGTTCGTTTTCGTCAAGCTTCAGTTAAGGATCCTTACACTTGGAAAGCACCTTTTTGGATCGGGCAGTGTCATTATGTGATGAACAATTACGGTTTAGCTTTAAAATATGCCCATGAGTCATTGAAATTGGGTAAAGATGATGTAGACAATGAACTTTACGAATTGCTTGGAAAATCCTATCACAGAACCGGAAGTTTAGATTCTGCGTTGATGAACTACGAAATTGCATTGAGTAAAATGTCCAATTCCAGAAGTAAAGAATTGAGGATTCCATTACGTATTGAACAGGTAAAATTCGCTCAGTCAGAGATCGCTAGTGGTAAAAAATCGTTAAAAGAAAATCTGGGTGCCGTAAATTCAGGGTATGATGATTATTGTCCTATTCTTATCAACAATGGAAAGGCAATGTATTTTGTTTCACGTAGGAGTGATACAAAAGGTGGTAACATGAATCCTGACGATCAGGAATTTTTTGAAGACACTTATTACGCTGTTTGGAACGATCAGACGCAAACTTGGGACAGTATTTCAAATGAATTGGGAAGAGTTAATACCAATGGTTTTGATGCCATTACCTTTATCTCAGAAGACGGAATGAATGGGTTAATGACCGTGAACACAACAGCCTTGAATAAAGGTAAAATGACCAAAGGTTCTGACATCTTTACCATCGAAATGAGCAACAAAGGAAAATGGTCCACACCAAAACGTATCAATAATAAATGGATCAACACTTCATTCTTTGAAGGTTCTGCGACTATGACAGCCGATGGAAACACCATGTATTTTGTGACAGACAGAAAGGGTGAGAAAAGTTCAACTGACATTTATGTGGTTTATAAAAACGGAAAATCTTGGGGTGAGCCTGAGCCTCTTCCGTTTACGATCAATACAACGGGTAGAGAAACAACGCCATTTATTACTGCCGATGGGCGCTATTTATTCTTTAGTTCAGACGGACATCCTGGCATGGGTGGACTAGATGTTTACGTAGTAGAAAACATGGGGGCTTCTTGGGGCACACCTGTGAATTTGGGTATAATGGTGAATAGTGTAAACAATGATACTCATTTCCAATATTACCCAAAACTTAAAACTGCAGTTCTCTCAAGCTTTGAGATTATCGGAAATAAGGCGAGTATGGACATGTATAAAGTTGACATGAGTAATTTTACTTTTCCGGGTTCAAAGTAATTGAACCTTATGGAATTTTGAATGTATAAGCATCAGAATAGCATCACTCTTAGTGATGCTTTTTTATTCACAAAAAATAGACTTATGAAAACATTATTCGCAACACTTATTCTCGCCATATCGCTTAACGCACTGGCTCAGAAAGAAGTTCCCCTTTCATCAGAAATCAAGAAAGTCACTATCTTTTTTCAAGGTGCGCAGGTTGAACACCAAAAACAAACCGATCTAAAACCTGGCAAACAAGAGCTCGTTTTTGAGAAGCTGACCGACTTTATCGATCCAAACACTGTTCAGGTTAAAGCGAATGGTGATCTGACCATTCTTTCGGTTAGAACCAGAAAAAATTTCGAAGATCTTAAATTAACCAATTCTGAATTGGCCGAGTTGAATAAACAACGTCTTAAACTTGAAGCAAAGGATGAAGCGTTACGTGATGAATATGAAATTCTTTCCTTGGACAAAGCGCTGTTAATGAAAAACAGAGACCTGAAAGGAAATGATCAAGGCCTAAAAGTAGCAGAACTAAAGGAAGCTTACGCCTTTATGCATTTAAAGTTAACAGAGATCAGTGTCCGACAAACGTCTATTAGAAATGAACTTGAAGATTTAACTAAGGAAATTAACCGCATCGATCAAGAGATTAACAGTCGCAGAAGCAAACCTGTGATAAACTACACGGAGATCATTGTTGAAGTGGATGTGGAAAAAGGGACAAAAGCAGATTTTATTTTTAGCTACATCACACCTAATGCTTCATGGAAACCGTATTACGACATGCGTAGCGACGGAATTGGAAAGCCTGTTCGTTTAGAAGCCAAAGCACTGGTGACACAAAATTCCGGAATTGACTGGAAAAACATTGATCTTGTTCTGTCAACAAACGATCCATATGAAAATGCCCTAGAGCCGATACTTCAACCTTGGTATTTGCGCTATTACAACTATCCTAAACAAAAGAATGTTTACCAGAAAAACATTCCAAGCTACGATTTCAGTGGACAAAAATTACAAGGAGAAGTAATTGACGCTGCGACGGGCGAATCACTTCCCTTTGCCAAGATCACCTTTCCGAATACACCAAACGTAGGTGCAGTGACTGATTTTGACGGTAAATTTCAGGTGATTGTGCCACGTGGGGAAAAATACATCAACGTTACTTACGTAGGATACGACATGGTTCAAATGCCAATTAATTCAGCATACATTAAAATTTTTATGCGACCGCAGGAATTGGTGCTTTCTGAAGTTAGCATACAGGCCGATAAAAGTGTATCAAGAACTATGCGACGCGAGATGGACGAAATTTCAGATATAGAAGGAGTTGCAGTCAGAAGTGGACGTTTGAAATCCAAAGAGGTCATGAAAAACGACGCAAAGGCACAAGGTGGTGTTAGCGGTGAGTCGTATTACGAATCCAAAGCCTTGAAAACTGTTGTAACGCAAAAAGATCTGCGCGTGGAATACGCCATTCAAAATAAATTTACCGTTCCTTCAGATGGAATAGACCATAGAGTTCAAATTGCCACATACGAACTACCGGCCAACTATGAATATCATGCCGTTCCAAAAATTGATCC
>JBFHIN010000148.1:0-5384 GCA_041596415.1 Crocinitomicaceae bacterium
AACGGAAGCCTTACCATTGATCGTACTACTTTACCTTTGTACTGACCCGGTGTCCATTTTGGACAATCTTTAAATAGATCCTGAAAATGTGTCATTTCAGCCGTGCATTTACTTTTAGAACGCAAATCACTGATACTACCATCCTTCTCTACTACAAATTCGAGAAATACAGATGAAAAACATCTGAGATCCTGTCTGTTTAATGATTTTTCCTGTACTGAATTCTGAATCCACATGATCATGGCAGAAAATCCTCCCGGAAATTCGGGTTCTACATCCTGAACCTGATATATCAATGTGTCTTCCTGCGTATATCCATGACAAGATAGAAAGGTAAACAGAATAAAGATTAAACGTTTCATAGCAGTATTTTGGGTAATTAAAGGTACAAAAAAAGTCCCAACGTCGAAGTTGAGACTTAAATCATTAGATTTTCAGTTTTTTAGTTCAGCGTAAAGTTGATTGGTAAACGACAACGTGTTCTTACCTTTTTTCCTTTTGCTTCACCTGCGTTCCAGCTTGGCATTGACCTAATAACGCGTTTTGCTTCGCGGTCAAGATCAGTACTTACACCTCTTTCAACTGCAATATTTGTTATTGATCCGTCCGGCTCTACAACGAAAGATAAATAAACCCTACCTTGCTCGTTCATATCCACAGAAGTTGGAGGGTATTGAATATGCTCAACGATCCACTTGTTCAACGCTGCAGGTCCACCAGGGAAACTTGCTTCAACATCCGGGAAATCGATAATTTCTTCCTGTACTTCGATCACAGTTTCTTTCGCTACTGTAATTTCTGGTAGAACGTCAACGATTGGAGCAGGCTCCTTCTCCGTATTTTTTTCCTCAACAATTTCCTCTTGCACAGGCATCGGGGCATCAACTTGAGGTGGTGTTGGTGGAGGGGGAACATCAGTAGGCTTCTCAATTTGTTCAAATCGAATTGCCGCAGTTTTTTCTGCTGCCTTACCCAAATCACCATCATTTACAGCTGCGGTGTATGAAAACGAAGCTAAAACTAAACTTCCAACAAACAACAAACCAATCATTACAATCGGACCTCTAAGTCGATTGATGTTTGCTGATTCACTTTTCTTTAATTCCATAATTCATCGAATTGGTTGGTAAATATACAATTTAATGGCTACAAATATTATACCAATAAATCACTAATTATCACGCTCTAATCAATTGTTTTCAAATTAGAACTAACCCTCAGTACAAGTCAGTTATAATTTGGTTCAAATTCTACCCAATAAGGTCTGCATAAGCAGCAGCATCCATAAGGTCTGCCACCTCACTATTGTCTGAAAGCTTCACTTTGATCATCCATCCTTCACCGTATGGATCAGAATTTACTAATTCCGGGTTTGCCTCCAAAGCAGGATTAAATTCCATGATCTCTCCACTCAAAGGCATAAATAGGTCAGAAACAGTTTTAACAGCTTCAACTGAACCAAAAACTTCTTCTCTATCGATCGTTTCCCCTTCAGTTTCTATTTCAACATAAACGATATCACCTAGCTCGCTCTGTGCAAAATCAGTAATCCCAACGGTGGCAATATCACCATCAATTTTCACCCATTCGTGGTCTTTTGTGTATTTAAGATTTTGAGGTATACTCATGCTTTTGAATTTTGAAAACACAAATGTAAAATTTTTCTTTTGCAGGGGGCTGTAATTTTTAGAATTGTTGTGCAATTTTTATTGGATCAAGATTGCATCCTCGAATTTTACGTAATTTTGACTTGTCATGGTAAATCAGGAACAATTCAAAGAAATCAGCGCCAGAATTGCTGCAATTGAGAACTATTTAAAGATCAGGGAGAAGAGACTTCAACTCAATGAGGAGGAATTGAAAACCCAAGATCCTTCCTTTTGGGATGATCCTAAAAAGGCCGAATCGCAAATGAAAGCGATCAGAACACTTAAGTTTTGGATCGAATCTTATGATAAACTAAAAAATGCCCTCGATGATCTTGAGGTTTTACTTGATTTTATCAAAGAAGGAGAAGCAACTGAAGAGGAGGTAGACAATGCATATTCCAAGCTAATGGCTCAGGTGGAAGAAATGGAATTGAAAAATATGCTCTCCAGCGAAGAGGATACCTTGAGTGCGGTATTGCAAATCACTGCCGGTGCAGGTGGAACAGAAAGTTGTGACTGGGCTTCGATGCTCATGCGTATGTACAAAATGTGGGGGCAGAAAAACGGTTATAAAATCACTGAACTTAATTTTCAAGAAGGAGATGTGGCAGGAGTTAAAACTGTTACACTTGAATTTGAGGGAGAATTTGCCTTTGGTTATTTGAAAGGTGAGAACGGTGTTCATCGTTTGGTGCGTATTTCTCCGTTTGATTCTAATGCAAAACGCCATACTTCATTTGCTTCAGTATATGTTTATCCGCTTGTAGATGATAACATTGAGATCAACATTAATCCTGCGGATATAACTTGGGATACTTTTAGATCAGGTGGTGCAGGAGGTCAGAATGTAAACAAGGTAGAAACTGCAGTTCGTTTGCGTCATGCTCCTTCCGGAATAATTATAGAAAACTCGGAATCTAGGTCGCAGTTGGCGAACAAAGAAAAAGCTATGCAGTTATTGCGTTCACAATTATACGAACTCGAACTTAGGGCTCGCATGGAAAAGAGAAATGAAATCGAAGCCGGTAAAAAGAAGATCGAGTGGGGGTCTCAGATCCGCAATTATGTGATGCAACCCTATAAGTTGGTCAAAGATGTCAGAACAGGGTTTGAAACAAGCAATGTAGATGCGGTAATGGACGGAGATATCGATGATTTCCTTAAAGCCTTTCTAATGACTTATGGGGCATAAAACTAACCATTTGCCTTTAACAAGTAACCATATACCACAGAATCTAGCTGTTAGCTGAAAAATTCATCCATTCAATACAATGTTTTTAAACACCTAGTTCGATGAATTATTTTTGATTGAATTCGTCTCATTTAGTAGATTAATTTAAGCCATCTATAATCATTCTTGAACTATGAAAACTTTGCTATTGTCGCTATTGTTAATTTCAACAGTTAATATTTGCTGCGCTCAGCTTACTATTAATAATACATTGTATACTCCAAGTCAACTCGTAAATGGAGTCTTGGTTCCCGTTGCAAGTGGTACAACTGTATCTAATATTATTTTTTCAGGTGTTTATAATAACTCAGGAAGATATCAAGTTGGATACTTCAGTACTGCGGGTAGTACCCAAACACAAATGGGATTTAGCTCCGGTATAGTACTATCGACGGGAAATACCTCCGACATCCCCTTAACTTTGGGAGTAAATCCGGGTTCTGTAGCACAAATGTCAACTGCATACACTTCTTGCACGACGGGAGAAATTCGAAAGACAGGAACTTGTCCCACCGTAAATAACGATCTGAATATTCTCTCTGGTGGATTAAATTATTTCAATGCGGCCATTCTTGAATTTGATTTCATTCCAAGTTCTACAATAGCTCAGTTTAGGTACATTTTTGGGTCAGAAGAGTACGCAGACAATTCGGGATTCATCAATTATCAATGTTCATCTTACAATGATAGATTTGGGTTTTTAATTAGCGGTCCTGGTATTTCAGGGGGACAGGGATATACTAATGATGCCCGTAATATTGCCCGATTAGCTAACGGTTCACAAGTTTCCATTAATTCAGTTAACAATGGAGTTGTGGGTTCAAGTGGGGGGGCACCTTCTGCAAGCAATTGTACATCAGCAAACCCTAGTTGGGTACAAAATGTTTCAACTGCTGAATATTTAGGAACTATTGATGGTACCCAATTGAATGGAAACACAAGAATACTTTCCGCTATACAAACTGGCTTAACCCCCGGTCAAACCTATCATATAAGACTTATTGTCGAGGATGTTAATGATGCGGCTTACGATGCTGTTGTATATTTAGAAGCGGGTAGTTTTACAACGACTGCTTGTACTAACCCTCCAGCACCTACGATCGATGGGGTGATACAACCGACATGTGGTCAGTCGTTAGGTGACGTAGCCTTGAGTGGTTTACCATCTTCAGGAACATGGACCGTAAATGCAAGTCCGGGTTCTTCAGCAATAACAGGGAGTGGTGCAAGTGCTAATTTTTCAGGATTGGCCGCAGGAACTTCCTACACATTTACCGTTACGAATTCTTTGGGTTGTACTTCTTCAACCTCAACTGTGGCTGTTGTAAACGCTGCTCCAGTCGTTCCTAATTCTCCAGTAATTGGAACAATTACTCAACCAACTTGTTCAACTAATACAGGAACAGTAGAATTGAACTCACTACCGTCTTCAGGCAGTTGGCTAGTTACTGCAAGTCCAAGTGGCTTAACATCGAATGGTACTGGAATGACTACCAATTTTACGGGATTAGCAGCCGGTTCATCCTACACTTTTACAGTAACCAATAGCGATGGTTGTACCTCTTCAGCTTCGCTTTCTGGAACAATAAATACCGCACCTACTACACCGTCGGCACCAATTATTGGTAATGTAACTCAACCATCCTGCTCCGATCCTTATGGAAGTGTTGAACTAAGTGGTTTGCCCTCGAGTGGAAATTGGAATATACTTGTAAACCCCGGAGGACAGACACAAACAGGCAGTGGTTCCATGATAACAATTGTTAATTTGAATCCAGGAACAAGCTATCAATTTACGGTCACCAATGATGACGGTTGTTCTTCTTCCCCTTCTGGCAATGCCATAATAAACGTTTACACTCCAAGTGCTCCCATAATAAGTTCTATAAATCAACCATCTTGTACACTTTCTACGGGCTCAGTAGAATTAAGCGGTTTGCCTTCATCAGGTTCATGGACAATTAATGCAAATCCAAGCGGAATATCAATTTCAGGTAGCGGAACTACTAGTGTTTTTGCTAATTTACCAGATAATGCAAACTACACTTTTACAGTGGTAGATAATTTGGGGTGTTTATCACCAGCATCGAATGTAGTCACTATTAATGCTCAGCCACCAACACCGGATCCACCGGTCATTAACAATGTAATAGAAGCAACTTGTATCGTTACCACCGCGAGTATTGAACTTAGTGGTCTCCCTTCTGGTGGAAATTGGACAATTCAACCTAGCATTGGTTCACCAATAAGTGGGAGTGGTTCTTTGATTACGATAACAGGATTAAATCCAAATGATAATTACTATTTTATTGTTACAAATTCTAGTGGGTGCAGTTCTTTAGCTTCATCGAACGTAACAACGGCTGATATACCTTCGCCTCCCATGGCACCTATGGTAAATTCACTCACAGAACCATCTTGCATTGACCCTTATGGAACATACGAAATTGTTAACCCAATTGGCAATGAATACCAATTTTCACTTAATGGTGTTCAGATTACGT
>JBFHIN010000149.1:0-5381 GCA_041596415.1 Crocinitomicaceae bacterium
ATGATCTCTTCATCGATCGGTAAGGTCTGTGATCTGTAAGCCTTCACGGTCTCGCCGTCGGTGTCCACTAAGAACTTCTCGAAATTCCATTTGATGTTCTCGATACCACTTTTTTCCTGCAGCCACTTGAACAAGGGATGCTCATCATCTCCTTTCACGGTGATCTTGCTCATCATGGGAAAACTAACGCCGTAATTACGCTGACAAAACGCAGCGATCTCCTCGTTACTTCCCGGATCTTGCGCTCCAAAATCATTGGTTGGAAATCCGATCACCACTAATCCGCTATCCTTGAACGCCTGATACAATTCTTCTAACTGCTCGAACTGAGGTGTGAAACCGCATTCTGAAGCAGTATTAACGATCAATACTTTTTTCCCTTCGAACTGAGCGAAGTCAAATTCGTTACCACCGATATCGGTGACCTTAAAATCATATAATTTCATCAGCAATGGTTTTAGCGTACATTTTATTACGAACGGCTGCGATCACGGTTATCGCAGTGAATACAAAGATCAGTACATACACGTAGTTCGGCATTTTCACCAGACTATCGCCTTGCGCATACGAGTGCAGACCCACAAGAATGAAATTCACACCAAAGAACGTGAACAATATAGCAGAGTACCCCCAGAAGCTCACTGTATTAAAGAGGAATTTACCTTTTAGCGCAGGAATGAAGCGAAGATGCAGGATCACCGCATAAACGAGCACAGACACAAGCGCCCATGTTTCCTTCGGATCCCAACCCCAGTAGCGACCCCACGACTCGTTGGCCCAAACACCACCCAAGAAGGTTCCGATGGTTAACATGAATAAACCAACAGTTATGGTCATTTCAGAAACGTAGGTAATTTCGTTAATGTTGAGGGTCACCAACTGACCGTTTTTCTTGGTACGGAAAATATAAAGGATCAGGTTTAACAAGCCAAGAATTGCACCCAAACCTAGGAAACCATAACTTCCTGTGATAATGGCCACGTGGATCATTAACCAGTACGATTTCAACACCGGCTGTAGCGGCGTGATCTCAGGATCCAATAAGTTCATTTCGGTAACAAAGATCATCAAACAAGCAAGGATTGCCGTTCCGGCCAGCACCACCGGATTTTTCTTCGCGAAAAAGAATCCCGCGATCATCGTTACCCAAGCAATGAAAACAACAGCTTCATATCCGTTACTCCAAGGTGCGTGTCCGGAAATGTACCAGCGCATTGCCAGCCCGGAGCCGTGATACACGAATGTTACGATCAACAAGGCAACAAATACGTTTGAAATGGTTTTGAATCGTCCGTAAGTGCGTTCTGTACCTTTATAGAATATGCGAATAAAGAACAGGAACAACAGGAATAGTCCGAGCGTCATATACGCATACAAACTATTTTTAAAGATCCCCATTTTATTGTAGCGGATCTCCATATTCACTTTCGAAGCTGAGGGAACAACATTCGATCCTGCCTTGCGCTGAAATTCCATCAAGTCATTCAACAGGTCGTCCACTTCTCCATATTTCCCGGATTGTGCGGCCTGGTCAACACCCGAAAGATAGCGAAGTGCCAAACTCGAGGAAGTTGAATCCAGTTGCATTAGCTCCATGCTCAAGGGAACGAACCATGTATTGTTCTTCTCACCTTTCACCGGAATGATCTTCATGTACTGCCAGTTAAAGATGGCCTGTACCACTTGGAAACGTTCTACCAACTTGATCAGTTTTTTATCGAACTCATTGCGCTGAGATTCCAATCGCTGATGCGCTTCATCGTATTTCTGCATCCATCTGAACTGACCCGTATTGTCGGACAGATCGGCGTAGCTTACGTATCCTTCCGTAATCCCCAATTGTTCCTTCACGGCACCGGGCACCTGAATTACTTCTTGCTGCATCCAATGATCGGGGTACATGTGCATACTTAGGATCACCTGAATGGCATTATTTCCTTCGTAGGTATTTTTTCTGGAGATCTTGCGCAGCAATTCATCGCACAAGGTATGCATCGGAATGATTCTTCCTTGAAAATCCTGTACCAATAAGTGGGCGAGTTTGTCGCTGTGTTCTTCATTGATCATACGGAAGACCGGCTTCACCAGTCTTTCTTTACGTTGAGGCTCGTTATGCTGTTCCGTTGTTTCGTGCGCATGATCGTGATCGTGTGCATGATCGTGCTCTTGTGCATGGAAAGTTTGTGCTCCCAAACAGAACAGGGCAATGGTCACTAGCTTCATCAAGCTATCTTTTCTTTGTTTTGTTTTTTTGATCAGGTTGTTGAGTTCTTTGAATCTGCCCACCGGTGCCAACAAGGAAAGGATCATCCCGATGGCCATCAGCAAATAACCAAGGTAGGTGACATTGGTTCCCCACCAGTCGTGATTCACACTCAACCGCGTTCCTTTTTCATCCGGATCATAGCTCGATTGAAAGAAACGGTAACCGCCGTAGTCCATCACGTTGTTCATGAAGATCCGGCGTTCACTTTTGTAATTTTTCCTATCGTCAATGATCGTAACTTCACTGGCAAAGGAAGATGCTGCGGTTGATCCCGGGTATCTGTCCAATTGGAAATCGCGACATTCGATATAGAACGGAATCTCGAATTTCGTTGAACCGTATTCAAGTTCGTATGTAAGCCCGTTGAAGGAGAAAACTGCGTGCTCAGGAATCGCTCCCATCCCACCTTCGATCGTTACGATCTTTTCCTGTGTTCCATCCTTGATCTTCAGCGTCAGGTAGTCTGAACCAACATTCCTATTTCCGGAAGGCAAGCGCATTTTCTTTGCGTGCTGTATGCGTTGCTTGAATACGATCTGCTGATCGCCGATTTGGTATAAGGTCGTAGTTTGAAAAGGCACAGTGCTGTCGGCAGGAATTTCAACGAACAGACTTTCATCCAGCTCGCCACCACTTTGTCTGGCTTTTTGCATTTCCGACATGGGAAGATAGCGCATAGGCATTCCCGAGCGAACCATGATCTTGCCATTTTGCTCAAACAACTGCACGCCAGGCATGGCATCCTTCTTTTCAAAAGAAACCGCTATATCGCCGGCCATTAAAAACCCACCCTTTTCCAAGTAGTTGGAGCGCATGCCTTCAGTGATTAATTCAAGTGCATATCCGCGGATCGAATCGTTTATGACCAAGGTATCCACCATCTTTTTCTCAAACTTCACGTACTCGATACTTATGGGTGTTTTGTGTCCCGGAAAATCTACGTCAATGGAAAAATCGTTGTCCGTTACCATCGACATGAACTGTTTCTGGCTATAGGTATATTGCATTTTTCCGTCATTGATCTTAAACCAGAGGTAAGGATCGGAGGAATAGATAAAATTGCTTTTTTGTCCTTCGCGAATGAGCATTAATCCTTCGAAACTAATGTAACGTGTAATGGCTGCACCAATAAGAATTATGATAAACGAAACGTGAAAAACTAGAATGGCAGCCTTTTGTTTTTGGAACATCTTATACTTGAAAATGTTAGCGATCAGGTTTATGCCAAGGTACACCAACAGGATCTCAAACCATAAAGCGTTGTAAATAATGATCTTGGCTGCCTGAATGTCATACGCCGACTCAATAAAAGTTGCCGCAGCGATCGCCAACAAGAAAATCAGCATGGCTACTGCCATGGCACGCATTGAAAAAAAGGCTTTTGAGAATTTCTCCATCGATCTGAATTTTATAATTGGCAAAAATACATAATGAGGTAGTATAAAGGAACGTTTTGCTCATTTAATGTGTCTCTGGGTAACTAATTTTCGGAGATTGCTCACTTTGGTTTAAAATAAATTGTCATTCACTGAAAAAAAAGAGCATTTGATTGAAGTGATTTTTCAAGCTCATTTTCCGGTACTATTTTCATCCTGTTTAAATCACTACTTCATGATTACGCTACTACAACACAAATTCTTTTCTTTCCTTTTGATCGGGATCACTTACTTAACTCATGTCAACCAGATCTCTTCATTGAACAACTCACAGGCAGAAACCACCATTCACTTTGGTAATTTAACCCGCAGAATTGAATTTCAGCTACATAAAACGCTGGGGAATATTATTGTGCCTACGGTTACGGAGGAACTACAGATCATCGACGGCTTTAAAAGCAGCTGTACAGGAAATGTGGTTCAGCATGGCGATACCAAAGAATTGATCTTCGAAATTCTCCCGGATGAGGACATTGAAAACGCACTTTTAGAAGGAGCGCTATTGAATTTCGGTAAAGAAAAGCCCGAGTATCAAGTGTTAGGAGCAGATCTGCATGCCCGATTCATTCCAAATAGTAGAAACGGCATATGTAAAGTAGCTTTTGAAGGAAATTTACACAGGCAAAAGCCGGTTACGGTGAAGATCTCATGGAAATCCACTACGGATAAACTTGAGGCAACGGATGAATTTGCTTTACATACGAGAAAAGGAAACTTATTGGCACCAATCATTGCGCCCTTGGAATCCTTTTAACATGATAAAAAAGGTGAAGGAGATGTAACCTTTAGGGGTTTACTAATTACTAGAAAATCGAGGAGAAAATCGAGGCAATATACCTGAACACTTAAATCGGGACCAATGAGACGAAGAAAACGAATAAAAAGAATATATCAACTAAGAAAGTTGACCAAAGCACTCGCTATTTTGGGCGTGTCTTTCATTTTGTTCCATGCCTGTCAAAAGGAACCTTCTTTAAACAAAAAAGTGGTGTTATCAGAAGTGAGTGTTTTACCCAATAAGGATTGTTCGACCAAGTACATTAAAATTGGCGGGCCCTATTTTGAGGGCAGAGCAACACGGAAAATCACCTTGAATGGAAAGACCAAAACAGTAGAAATTCGCTATTTCAATACAGAAACAGAAATGGTAATTAAAATTAATAGCTCAGAAGGATGGAGCAATTTACATTTGAACGGTGAGCCGGTATGGCAACGTGGTCAAGTGGCTCCTGACACCTGGGAAACCTATACCTACCCCTTACCTATCGACTGGCAGGCCTGCGATCTCCAGAAACTGGATCTTCAAGTGATCGGAAACGGTCCTCCGGCAATCTTCAAAGTCAGGTATAATTTATACGGACTTTGTTGATCAACTAACCACACCAAATAGGAGCTTTCATTGCTCCTATTTTTTTTGTCCTTTAGTTTTCTATCTGAAATAACTTTTCGGCCACTGGCTGAAGAAAATAATCTGTCTACATCGAAATTGTATCCTACTGTTGATTTTGTTTCATGAACTACTTGCCTTCATCTACATTTGGTTCAAGTCTAATTAATAACACCTACAATATGAAAACGAAGATCTTTACAAAAAGACTACAGCGCTATTCTGCTTGGTTTTTTGCTGCTTTTACAGCCTCAGCATTTTTCTATTCTTGTCAAAAAGAACCTATTTCCAA
>JBFHIN010000150.1:0-5338 GCA_041596415.1 Crocinitomicaceae bacterium
AAATCCAAGAGACACATTTAACTTATTCGTCTCATTAAAGATGAAATCATAAGAACCACCAATCGATAACAATGAAGGCATTTCAAAGCTCGCTGAACGCTGCTCTAATGAAGCAGTGAATCCAGTAGACAAGTAGTTAACTTGTTGTGCCAATCCATCTCCTTTATACCTCATTACTGGACCTACATTCTTAAGTGCAATACCAAATTTGATTTGATCCTGTTCTCCGGTTACATAGCGTATACCTGCATCCAAAGCAATTCCATTAGCTTTTAGATTGGAAATACTCTCTGATATCACCTTAAAATTGATTCCTCCATAAATAGAAGCAGAAAATGCACGTGCATAACCTATGTTAAAAATATTTGCTCTTGGTGAAAAGAAACCAATATTTCCTTCAGGGTTAGCCACTGTTGTAATTTGAATGTCACCAAAGTTCATGGCTTGAACACTCACTGCAATTACATCTGATTCTGAAATGCGTTGTGAAATTCCTGCACTGTTAAATGCAATACCAGCATTACCCATCCAGTTACTGTAATTGAACTTAATCTGAGTTTTATCCGAAAATGCCAACCCTGCAATATTCATGTATGTGGCTTCTATTCCATTAGCTGAAGCAATCCCTGCATCTCCCATAGATGCACTTCGTGCCCAAGGATTCACTAATAAATGAGATGCACCAGCTGAACCAACACGATCTTCGTTTCCTGCCATAACACTCACACTGTTCAAGACAGCCGCGAACATTACTAATCGATTTATCTTTAAAATTGAATTTTTCATTTTAATCTTTTTAATCGCTTATTAAATACCTTGAAGGTCAACCTGACGCATTCCACCAAAGAACTTGATTACTTTTTCACCTACATCCGGAACATCTACATGGATTAAGTAAACTCCACCTGCAACCGGTATTCCCTTGTGGTTATTCAAATCCCAATCAAGAGAGGTAATAGGACTATCCTTTTTGAATGTTCTTACCAATTTTCCGTTTACCGTGTAAATTTTCACTGTACATATTTCAGGTAAGTTGGTAATCTTAACACGTGTATCCAACCTGTTACGCTCATATTCTGAGAATGCGTAATATGGGTTAGGAACAACATTGATCAACTCAAGAGCTTCAACTAATTGGTCTCTTGAACCTGTTACCGTTGCAATATCGTCCATAGACCAAGCATACATTGGTTTACCACCATTTTCTCCTGAACCAACGAAGTTCTTGTACTCCTTGTTAATTCTCAAACGTATTGTAACGTCAGTAGAATTTATTTTCTGTCCTGAAGTCAGCATTGGATAAGCAATCCAAGAAAGAGATCCATATACTTGACGCTTGGAAGTTGAATTGTTTGCTTCAATTTCTAGCATTTTAGTATAAAGGAAGTTGGTAGTGATCGTTTCCGCAACCGACTTGTCGTAAGCAGGGAAATCGAAACCTGAACCAAAGTTATTTAATGTAGCTTGCTTGTAGCTATACACATAAATTGGGTGCATACCTCCCATCAATGGGTTTCCAACATTGTCTATCAAACGATCAGTTGGGTTCCAAATCATGTCAGCACCATTTTCAGCTCCCAAGAATGAATTCTCACCGAATGCCATGTATAAACGCGCTCCAGACTCTAGATCAACTGCGTAACCTGGGAACCATCCCATTCCAGTTGTACCTGATCCATCCGGATTTCCGTTTTTATCAACACTTAGGCTCTTTCTCATAACTCCGGGTGCAGCACCACCAACGTTCAATGCAGGTGTTCTACCTAATTCGATCACCGGACAACGTGTCCATAGGGACTTATCACTTGTAATTACGATATTCACACTAGGCAAGAACGAGATCGAAGCATTGTTCTTAGACGATCCAGGACTTGGTAAATTGTAGTAAGCCAACGGCATATAATCCGCCTGGTAACCAACCAAACGGTGTGGTGCAATTCCTCCACCTAAAATTTTAGCAAAATTCTTATTTGGATCTTGTCCAATTTCATCCGGATAATTACAAGGATTAAAATGAGCTAAGCCATTAGGTAAACAATCTGTTGCCGTATTCGGAGCATAATCACCTGAACGAATCCAGTTTGTAGGGAAAAATGCATCATTATCATTTACAAAGGATAACCATTGTTTTGATGAATCCCTGTAGCTAATACTCGCATCGATCATTTCAGTAACCTTAACAGATTGGTTACCTGCAGGTCCTGTATATTTTTCTTGGAAAATCTGAACAGAAACCCCCCATTTAGGTATAATTTGCTCGTTATCCTTGGCAATCGTATTTTCGGATGTAACAGAGTCCATAATTGCTCCATTTTTAGCCGATCTTCTGTAAATCACCCAACTAGCAGTATCCGCACTGTTCCAAGTACTAGCCGTATAATTTCTGAATTTACATTCAAAATAACCATTTGCTAAATTAAGTGGATCCACAACTTTAACGTTAATTGGACCTGCTCCGTATTCATACTCCGGATTCTGAACGAATCCTGTATTCAATACCGAGGACAAGGTACCAGAAGTAAATTCTAACGCACGCTTACCATTTCCATATCCATCCAATCGCGTAATTCTCGGAGACGAACCATAAGCAATTTGAACGCTCGTTCCACCTGCTTCTGGTGCTGGGTTATGAGGAATAGCTTCCACAGCTGAAATCGCAGTACCGTCAAAATTCAAACGAGACGATATATATGGTATTTTCTGACCATCTAATGCCAATGGATCATTCGGATTATATGTCTTAAAGTTGTTATAAGCATATGCTACAGCAATGTAGTAATATGTTTTATGGTTGATCAATCTTCTGTCACCAGTTGCGAAGGCATCTTGAGTCAATCTGAATGAATGGCGAATTCCTTTATTCTCACCATTTACTTTTTCAACCGGAATTGAGAACCCAAGTGCTTCATCAAATTCAAAATTAATGATCTTAGATACTGTATTCTTCTTATCACACTGAGCAACCAAACGCGCTTTCTCTGGATCATTGATATCAGCAACAGAAACATCTGCACTCTTCAACTGATAAATTTGGTAACCTTCGAAACGGTATACTCTATCTACTGTTGGATCTGGAATGTTGATCTCATCGATTTCAGCATATCCCTCTCTGTAGTTGTTTGAAGAAGATGGATTCTCTAACAAAAGAATCAACTCGTTTTTTAACTCTTGAATAGTCAATTTTGGAGCATCCGGAGGAGAAAGAATTTTAAAACAAGCATCAAATAAAGCTTGTGCCTTCGTATCTGCACGCTTCATAGCGTCAACAGAAGAGAACAACGTTCCATCTGTTCCTCGTCCGTAAACCAAACCAACAGTAATGTTGTTCACTGCACCTGGCTTCAAAATGAAAGGACCTGCTGACTGAACAAAACGACGGTCACCGTTAGGGTTGTTATTTGTTGACTCATCCCACCCGTTAGGGAATAAACCACTCATATCTTGTCCTCCAGTTGCCCAGTATAATGGATCTGAATCACCAGGGAACATATAATCTGAAGGAACAGTTGTAACTCCTGTTGACCCTTCGTATCCAAGACCACCGTAGAACATCTCAGCACCATTCGCCCAAGATCCACTCATGAAGTTATAATACTGCGCTGCAGTTTGAGGGTCATTGTATGGGAATTGTGAAGTTGAAGTATAGTAAGTAAAACGACGCATACCAAAACGCTCATTGTCGATAATACCATCTGAATAACCAATACCAATACCTTTGTAAACGATACCTTTTCCTGCAATCGCTTGTAATACAGTAGGAGTAACCAAGTTTCCTGAACCATCTACGTATGGACCAACGTTATCTATACCGTCAGCATCCTGGTAAGGACCTTCGAAGAAATCACATCCAATTGCCGGTGGATTATCACCATAACCTGGACGTCCACCATCTGCTTGATCGAATAAGTCACCGTTAAACATGTAACCTAAACCTCTTGATACATCACATCCTGCGTAATCATCAGAATAGTTACCAACGTCAGCATCCAAATACTGTGAGAAATAAGTGTTATAAAGTGTTTGTGTACCTCTGTTGATCAACTCATAGTTGTAGAAAGTCATACGGTTCACTTCATCATTCGTAGCGAATGAGAAAGCCTGTGCTCTAATTTCCATACCGATTGGATCACCATTCGTTTCAGTGTGGATATTTCCTTTATCGTTGAATACCCACCAGTGCGTTTCATCACCAAACAACGAAATACGACGATCGATACCACACTCAATATCATCTCGACCTAAAATATCATCATACCAAGGATAATCTCCATCTGCAGGGTTGTATACACCATCTGCATTTCGATCATAATAAGGTGCCAAGAAATAATCCTGTCCTCTAGACACATCACCATGAGCCGGCCAACCGTAAATACGATTTAATTCATCTGCAGTTGGATTTGTGATTTCAGTACAACCTTCAGTAGTTATATTTTGTTCACATTCCCACCAGATATTGTAACGAATAACCTCCGCCTTACGGATGGTATAAAATTTATCGTAAGCAATACACTGATCAGGATCAATATTAGCTTCACCAAAATCTCTTACTACGTCATCTCCAACAGGATTCAACGGATTATAATTTCCAGTTCCAGGTTGTACCGTTAATGGGCCAGGCCAAAAGTCATTTCCTGAACGGTAACGCAATGCAGCCAATTTCAACTGACCATTCACATCAGTTCCACCCATCCAAAGCGCACCGGCGAAGATCACGTGTAGACCACTACCTTTTGGTACTTCGTACGAGGCAACACCTGCCGCACGATTTTGGAACATACTTCCACCTTGCTCAATCAATGCCTTAACGTCATTGAACTCCATTGTTAATTTCGCCGTAGCTGGAGAACAGTTCGCTCCTTTTAATACCGGTTTCTTACTTTTATCGTTTGGTCCTAAGTAAGATAACGCGCTGTTCGACCACATACACGATGCGCCCAGAACGATTGCTATTAGTTGCTTTTTCATAATGCTCTTTAATTATGAATTAAAAATCAAATTTTACACCCAAACGAATGGTTCTTGGAGAACTCACATTGAATGGATTTTGAATTTTCATTGTATAATAATCTCTAAATGACTGCTCATCCAATTGGTTTTGGATAGAAGTTTGGTTTGCTGCAGCAGCTAAGAATCCGTCATCATCCCAGTTACCTGTTGCTCTGTACACATTAAGTATGTTCATTTGATTGAACATGTTTGTTACACGAACGTAAACGTTTAAGAATGTAGCTTTCTTCTTGTCATCTTTCCCTAATTCAAGGTTAAATGTTCTATCTAACTGTAAATCCAGACGGTACGACCAAGGTAAACGAGAACCATTCATTGTTCCGTTCAAACC